>JAXDAH010000172.1:0-8667 GCA_034679905.1 Methanomicrobiales archaeon
CGACATCGTATACTATGCCAACCTGGAGCAGCGGGGACTGCCCAAGGTGCGGCGGGACGCGGCGGCGATTCTGCGGGAGATGCGGGCGCGGGGCCTGGACCCGGAACTCTGCGGGGCGCTCGACGAGTACGGGGCGAACGGCCCCGCCATCGGGGAGCGGATCCGGGAGAGCGGCGCAGAGTTCGCCCTCATCGTCGGGGTCCCCCACGCGGTGGAGCCGGCGTATACGGAAGGCGTCGAGGTCTTCTCCGTCACGAACGGCCCCCGCCAGGTGGAGCCCCTGCGGAGCCTGGGGCACCGTCACGTGCTGGTCGAGGTCGACCTCCACCCCAAGACGCTCGGGGTGCGGCAGATCGTGGAGAGCGAGTTCGGGGCCGTGCTGCGGAGTCTGGCATGAAGGCGCTCCTGATCTCCGGCGACCGCTCGGGCAGCGGGAAGACCAGCATCACCCTCGCCATCGCCGCGCTCCTCTCGCGGCGGCACGCCGTGCAGACCTTCAAGGTGGGCATGGACTACATCGATCCCTCCTACCTGACCGGCGTGTCGGGGAGGCCCTGCCGCAACCTGGACGGGTTCGTCATGGACGGGCGCCAGATCGGGATGGTGTACGAGCACGGCGTGCGGGGGGCGGACGTCGCCCTGGTGGAGGGCGTGCGCGGTCTCTTCGAGGGAGCGGACGCCCTCACCGACCGGGGAAGCACCGCGGAGATCGCCAAACTCCTGGATCTCCCCGTCGTGCTGGTGGTGAACGCCCGCAGCATCACGCGGAGCGCCGCCGCCGTGGTGCGGGAATTCCAGGGATTCGATCCGGCGATCCGCATCGCCGGGGTCATCCTGAACAACATCGGCGGGGAGGGGCACATGCAGAAGGCGACCCGGGCGATCGAGCACCACTGCGGCATTCCGGTCGTCGGGGCGGTCCCGCACAACGCCGGCATCGGGCTCGCCATGCGCCATCTGGGCCTCGTGCCCTTCGTCGAGGGGCACGGCCGCGGCGAGTTCGACGGGCGGATCCGCACCCTCACCGATACCGTCGGCGCCCACGTCGATCTCGAGCTGCTGCAGGAGCTGGCCGTGGAGAGGGAGCCGCCGTCGCCGCCGCCGGACTCCCCCTTCGACGCCGCCCCCGAGGCGGACGTGCGCATCGGGGTCGCCCTGGACGCGGCGTTCAACTTTTACTACGCCGACCTCTTCGACCTGCTCCGCAGCTGGGGAGCGGAGGCGGTCCCCTTCAGCCCGATGCACGGGTCCCTCCCGGATGCCGACGGCTACATCCTGGGGGGCGGCTACCCGGAGATGTTCGGGCAGGATCTCCAGGACAACGCCGCCATGCGGGAGGCGATCCGGGACGTGTCCCGCAACGGGACGCCTATCTATGCCGAGTGCGGCGGGCTGATGTACCTGACGGACGAGATCCGCATGGAGGAGGGCTGGCAGGGGCAGGCGGAGGCGGCGGCCTGGGAGATGTGCGGGGTCTTCTCCGGCAGCACCCGCATCCCCGCCCGCCGGGTGGTCAGCTACGTGGAGGGGGAGGCGCTCGCGGGGACCCCGCTCGGGTCCGGCACCTTCCGGGGGCACGAGTTCCACTACAGCGACGTCGCCCTGGAGCCGGGGACCCGCTACGCCTTCCGCATCACCCGCGGCATCGGGATCTCGGGCGGGAGGGACGGGGCGCTCGTGGACCGCACGCTCGCCAGCTACCTGCACCTCCACCCGCTCGCGAGCCGCCGCCTCTTCGAGCACTTCGTCGACGCCTGCCGTTGACGCCCCTGTCCTGCTGTTCTGCCGCCGGCGTCCAGCCGGCGCACGAAAGCGCAAAGTAATAGTGAGCGGAGGGAAAACGGCTAAGCATGATCATCTACCTGGATGGCAAGTTCGTCCCCCGCGAGCAGGCGACCATATCGGTCTTCGATCACGGGCTGCTCTACGGGGATGGCGTCTTTGAGGGCATACGCGCCTACAACGGGCGGGTGTTCCGGCTCGACGAGCACCTGGACCGGCTCTACGACAGCGCCCGCACGATCGACCTCAAGATCCCGGTCGAGAAAGAGGAGTTCAAGGAGCTGATCCTGGAGACGCTCCGCCGGAACAACTTAAAAGATGCCTACATCCGCCCGGTCGTCACCCGGGGGAGGGGCGATCTCGGCCTCGATCCCCGGAAGTGCCCCGTCCCGACCGTGATCGTCATCGCCACGGAGTGGGGGGCGATGTACGGCGACCTCTACGACAACGGCCTCACCGCCATCACGGTCTCCGTCCGCCGGAACGCCGCGGAGGCGCTCCCCCCGAACGTCAAGAGCCTGAACTACTTGAACAACATCCTGGCCAAGATCGAGTGCAACTACAAGGGCGGGGACGAGGCGATCATCTTCGACACGAACGGCTACCTCTCCGAGGGATCCGGGGACAACATCTTCGTCGTCAAGAACGGCATCCTCTTCACGCCGCCCACCCTCAACAACCTCCGCGGGATCACCCGCCAGGTGGTGCTGGAGATCGCCGGCGTCATGGGCATCCAGGTAAAAGAGCAGAATATGGGCTACTACGATCTCTACTCCGCGGACGAGGTGATGGTGACCGGAACCGCCGCCGAGGTCGCCCCGATCGTCCGGATCGACGGCAGGTCCATCGGCAGCGGCAGGCCCGGCCCGATCACCCGCCAGCTGATGGCGGCGTTCCGCGTCCGGACGCAGGAAGAGGGCGTGCCGATCGGGCCCTGATCGGGCCGTTGCCTCTTTTTTTCGGTTCGGGTGAGACGGACCCGCAAACAGGCTGTCGGCACTAACCGCACGGGATACGGGCGGATAGATCTCGCGTACGGCCGTCGGATCCGTCGGCCTTCCTCCCCGACCCAAAGTTATATGAACATATCATCGAGATATAATGCAGGCGATATCCCTCGCCTGCCCGAATTTCAAATCGGGAAGGCAGACGCCGCCGGTTATTCGAAGCTCTCCCCCCCGCGAGCTGGGCTGCCAGCGGTCTGCGAAGGGGCGGGAGGGGGCGAACCTGCGCAGCCGCGGGCATGCCGATGGCATGGACGGTTCTGCGCTGACGTCGCGAGGTAGTACGGGATGATCATCAGCAACTACGAACTGTTGGAGAGAGTGGCGGAGACACCGCATGCCGCGATCTACAGGGGCTTCTACAGAAAAGATCCTGAACGTCCGCTGATCATCAAGGTATTCCGGGGAGGCAGCCTCTCCGACTACAAGAAGGCACGGTTCCGCCAGCGGATAGAGCATCTCCGCGTTCTGAACGATCCCCTGCTGATCACACCCCTCTCCTTCGGCGACAAGGACGGCACCTGCTTCATCGCCCAGGAGCACGTTGACGGGATCCCCCTCGACGCCTGGCTGGAGGCGCGGGAGCACGCCTCGCTCTCAGAGTTCTTCAGCATCGCCTGCGCCCTCGCAACCGCCCTGGACAGAGTCCACGAGGCGGGGATCGTCCACGGGGGGATCAAACCCCACAACATCCTGGTGGATCCCGCCACGCTCGCGATCCGCATCGTCGACTTCATCAGCGCTGTCGACGTGCGGGACGTCAGCCACTTCATCTACGACCCCTCGTTCGTGCGGGGAACCCTGGCGTACACCTCGCCGGAGCAGACGGGGCGCATCAGCCACCGCGTGGGATTCTCCTCGGACCTCTACTCCCTCGGGATCGTCTTCTACGAGCTGCTCACCGGGCGGCTCCCCTTCTCGTCCACCGATCCCCTCGAACTGATCCACTCCCACCTGGCCGAAGAGGCGCAAAAGATCCACGAACTGAACCCGGAGGTCCCGCTCCCCCTGAGCCGGATCGTCGCCAAGCTGCTGCTCAAGGAGCCCGAGAAGCGCTACCAGAACAGCGGCGGGCTCCTGGCAGACCTCACGCGCTGCCGGGACGAGTACGGGGCCACGGGCACGATCCGGGACTTCCGCCTGGAGAGCCATATCTCCACGCACCGCATCACGTTCGTCTCGCGGATGGTCGGGCGCGACGACGAGGCCCGGATCATCCTGGAGGAGTACGAGCAGGTCGCGCGGGGCGCGTTCCGCTCGCTGCTCATCTCCGGGCTCTCCGGTATCGGGAAGACCCGCCTGATCCAGGAGCTGCAGAAGCCGATGGTGCGGCACCGCGGATACTTCACCTCGGGGAAGTTCGACGTCTACCAGAAGAACGTCCCCTACAGCTCCCTCATCCAGGCGATCCGGAACCTGGTGCGGACCTTTCTCACCGAGAGCGACGAGCGGGCCGAGCTCTGGAAGCGCCGCATATCGGGCGCGGTCGGGAGCAGCGGGAAGGTCCTGACCGACGTCATCCCGGAACTGGAGATCCTGATCGGCCCGCAGCCCGACGTGAGCCCGCTCCCTCCGGTGGAGTCCCTGAACCGCTTCCACGACATCTTCGACCGCTTCCTGGGCTGCCTGGCGAGCGGGGAGAACCCCCTGACGATCTTCATCGACGACCTCCAGTGGTGCGACAGCGCCTCCTTCGACTTCCTGGAGACTATCTACACCCGGGATCATCCCTACCTGTTCCTGATCGGGGCCTACCGCCACAACGAGGTGGACGCAGGCCACCCCCTGAACCGGCTCATCCGCACGGCGCGGGAGAACGAACGTCCGCTGAAGGAGATCCGCCTGGGGCCCCTGAAGCCCGAGCACTGCCATGCGATGGTCTCCTACATCCTGGACGCTCCCCCCCTCCAGACCCGGGCGCTCTCGGAGTTCATCGCAACCCTGACCGAGGGAAACCCTCTCTTCGTCAGCGAGAGCCTCTCCTACCTGCACAACCAGGACCTCCTCTACCTCGACGGCGAGGGGCAGTGGCGCTGGGACATCGAACGGATCCGCCAGTCCCGCATGCCGACCACCGTCGTCGCCCTCTTCGGCTCGAAGCTACGGAGGCTCCCGCGGGGCCTGATCGACCTGCTGGAGTACTGCGCCTGCATGGGAAACACGTTCTCGCCGGAGGAGCTGGCGTTCATCCGGGAGATGACGCTCCTGGAGACCTTCGAGATGCTGAAACCGGCGCTCGGGCAGGGGCTGCTCGTGGAGAGCAAGAACCAGCTCCAGTTCATCCACGATAAAGTCCAGGAGGCGGCCCTATCCTCGATACCCGCAGAGAAGCGCCGATCCATCCACCGCAGGATAGGCGGCCGCCTCCTCTCCGCCGTCCCGGAAGGGGCGGATATCGAGCGGCTGGACAACCTGTTCACCATCGTCTCCCACCTCAACCTGGGAAGAGAGGAGCACTCCGATCCCGAGCGGGCGTATCTCCTCTCGGACCTCAACTGCCATGCGGGGAACCGGGCGCTGAACGCCCTCGCCACGGAGGCGGCCAACGAGTACTTCAACACCAGCCGGGAGCTGCTGCCGGGGGACCGCTGGGACGAAGAACACTACAGCCAGACGTTCCGCATCTTCCAGAAGACGGCGAAGACCGAGCTGATGTGCGGGAACTACGAGAACTCCGAGAGGCTGCTCGACGAGCTGCTGGACCATGCCCGGACCGATCTGGACAAGGCCGAATGCCTCGCCGAGCAGACCACGTCGCTCTCCTCCGTCGGGAACTTCAATAAGGCCATCGAGACGGCCAACCGCGGCCTCGCCTACTTCGGCAAGGCGATCCCGGGCGATCCGGCGGAGGCGGACCGAAGACGTGAGGCGCTGATGGCCGGTATCGACGCGATGGGGATCGATGTCTGGGAGACCATCCTGCACATGCCGTTCACCACGGACAGGCGGTCCAAGATCGAGCTGGCCTTCTACAGCGAGCTGATCCCCGACCTCTACATGTCCGGCCTGGTGCCGCAGCTCTACCTCTCGGCGGCGCAGTCGACCCAGCACTGTCTCGCCGGCGGCATGGACGAGTCGGTCATCTACTCCTTCAGCATCATGGGGCTCCAGCTCGGGGAGCAGGGGGAGTTCCAGCCGGCGTTCCGCTACGAGGACCTCGCACGCGAGCTCTCGGCACGCTATCCCGACACCTTCGGCGCCACGCGCGGCATGAACGGGATCGTCTGGTGCAACATGCACTCGAGGAGTCACCCGCACGAGATCGTGGACTACTGCCTGAAGGCGATCCAGTGCGGGAAGAACTGCGGCGACCTCTACAACGCCGGGCTCTCCTACGGCCCGCTGATGTGGAACCTCCAGATTCAGGGCGCAGACCTGCAGGCGATCGAGGAGTACGCCGAGGAGTGCCTCCAGTTCTCCAACCGCTACCACCTCTCCTTCTCCGTCGGTCTCGCCGAGGCGATGCAGGGCGGCTGGACCGAACCCATGAAGGGCCGTTCGGTACCCCTGGAGGAGAGGGTGCGGCAGTGGGAGGAGGAGAACCACATCGCCTCGGCGGGCAGTTACTACGTCCACCGCGCCCTGTCGCACTACTATAACGGGGAGCACGAGGAGGCGGCGTGGTGCCTCGACGCCGTGCGGAAGTACCTCTCCGGCCTGACCGACAACGTGCTGAAGCGGCAGTGGCACGTCTTCCTGGTGCTGAACGCCTTAAAGCGCTACGAACGGGGGCAGGGGTACCGGAGCGAGCAGGAGCTGCAGGCGGAGATCCAGCCCCTCATCGAGAAGGTCGAGACCTGGGCCGCTCTCGGACCCCTGCTGCAACCCTACCTGGCCTTCGTGTATGCCGAGCGGGAGCGCGTCCTCGGCGGATTCCGGGAGGCCCGCAGCCTCTACCTGGACGCCATCGACGCCGCCCGCCGCCAGGAGTACACGTTCCTGGAGGCGCACCTCAACGTGTGCCTGGGAGAGCTGCTCCGCGCGGGCGGTTCGTGCTCCGAGAAGGTCTACTTTGCCGAGGCGGCGCGTCTCTACAGGAAGTGCCGCGCGGAGTACAGCGAGGTCCGCCTCATCGAGCGGTATCCGGAGTACTTCGAGGTGGAGCTGCCGCCCGATGCGCACCTCGACTGGGAGTCGCCCTCGCTCCCCGACCTGGACATCGAGTACCTCATGAAGTCGTCGCTTGCCATCTCTGCCGAGATCGAGCTGGATGCCCTCTTAAAGAAGATCATGAACGTGGTGATCGAGAGCTCCGGCGCTCAGGCGGGGTATCTGCTGATCGACGAGGGAGGGATCCTGTCTGTCCGCGCCGAGAGCCATGCCGCCGACAAGGAGGCGGTGACGACATCGGCAACGCGGCTCGACGACGCCGCGGGCATATGCAAGGCGATCGTCCGCTACGTCCACCGCACCGGGGAGCGGGTGATCCTGGACGACGCCGCGCAGGAGGGCATCTTCAGGGACAATCCCGAGGTCCAGGAGATGCGTCTCCGTTCGGTGCTCTGCCTGCCGGTGGTCCAGCAGTCGAAGACGATCGGGGTGCTCTACCTGGAGAACCGCCTGGTCAACGCGGCGTTCACCTCCGTGAAGATAGAACTGACGGATCTGCTCATCTCGCAGGCGGCCATCTCCCTGGAGAACGCCACCCTCTTCGCGGAACGCACGCGAGCCGAGACGGCGCTTCGGGAGACGCGCGATTACCTGGAGAGCCTGATCGACTACGCCAACGCGCCCATCGTCGTCTGGGACACCCACCTCGCCATCACCCGCTTCAACCATGCGTTCGAGCGGCTGACCGGCTATGCTGCCGGCGAGGTCCTGGGAAGGCCGCTCGAGATCCTCTTCCCCGAAGAGGGCAAGGAGGAGTCTCTCCGCCACATCAGCCGGACCTCGTGCGGGGAGTACTGGGACGTCGTGGAGATACCGATTCGCCGGACCGATGGATCCGTGCGCACCGTCCTCTGGAACTCCGCGAACATCCACGGGGAGGACGGCTCAACCGTCGTCGCGACCATCGCCCAGGGCCAGGATATCACCGAGCGCAAGCTGGCGGAGCAGAACATGCGGGAGTATGCCGAGAGCCTCAAGCGCTCCAACGAGGACCTGGAGTGGTTCGCGTATATCTCCTCCCACGACCTGCAGGAGCCCCTGCGGGCCATATCCGGGTTTGCCGAGCTGCTGGAGAAGCGCTACCAGGGGCGGATCGATGAACGGGCGGACCGATACATCAAGTTCATTGTGGATGGCGCCAAACAGATGGACCAGGTGATCCAGGATCTGCTCGCGTACTCGCGGGTCCAGACCCGGGCCCGCGTGTTCGGCCCGATCGACGCGAACCGGGCATTCGATCAGGCGATCCTGAACCTCCACGCCTCGATGCAGGCGAAACGCGCCGTCGTCACAAAAGATCCGCTCCCGGAGATCGTCGCCGACGGGATCCAGATCACGCAGGTGTTCCAGAACCTGGTGGGGAACGCCCTGAAGTTCCAGAAACCAGATGCGCGACCGCGCATTCACGTCTCTGCCGCGCGGGAGGGGGATGCCTGGACGTTCTCGGTCCGCGACAACGGGATCGGGATCGACCCCCGGCACAGGGAGCGGATCTTCCTGATCTTCCAGCGGCTGCACGCCAAGGGGGAGTACGAGGGGACCGGCATCGGGCTCGCGATCGTCAAACGGATCGTGGAGCGCCACGGCGGCACCGTCGGGGTCGAGTCCGAACCCGGTGCCGGCTCGACGTTCTACTTCACAATACCCGGCACCATAGGGGGGAGAGGATGAAACAACCGAAAAGCCCAGAACTGCCGCGACCCGTCGAGATCCTGCTCGTCGAGGACAGCCCGGCCGACATCGCGCTCACGCAGGAGGCGCTGCTGGACAG
>JAXDAH010000173.1:0-35846 GCA_034679905.1 Methanomicrobiales archaeon
AAGCCGCTGGAGGGATTCGAACCCCCGACTTGCGGTTTACGAAACCGCCGCTCTGCCGGCTGAGCCACAGCGGCAAGTACCTGGATATGTGGGCGCTCCGGCATATTAAAAGTGCTGGAGGATCGGGCCCAACCTGAACGGCTTTATATACGGCCCCTCTACGAATACCCCCGCATGGTGACGCTCTCGACGGGCTGTTTGGCATCGCCTGCCGGCTGGATCGTGCCGAACTTCTTCTCGTAGTCGCGGAGACTGTTCCCCAGCACCTCGAGGAGGTTCTTCGCGTGGCGCGGGCTGATGCTGACGATCGCCTTGGCGCGGGCCTGGTTGAGACCGGGGATCTCGTGCAGGAAGAGGAATGTCACTTCGTCCTCCTTGTAGGCGATCTGGATGCGGTTGCTGTAGACGGGATCGAGGTCCTGCGGGATGTTGACGGCGATCTCGCGGGTGGACGGCTGCATGCATAAAGTTTAACCCCTGTGGAATAAAGCCTTTAGCGTACATGCAGGGCACGATTTTCAGGCAGTTTGGAGACGGGCAGTGCCCGTCGGCAGGGGCAGGCCCGGCATGATCGGGAGCGAGGAAGCGTGGATCTCATCAGCATCTCCAGCGTGGTGACGGCGAGCTCCTGCCCGCTGCGGCTCTACCTGGAGCGCGGCACGCCGCGGGCGGAGTCCCCGCGGTATACCGTCTGCAAACAGGTCTCCTATCACCTCGGGGACGGGCTGGACGCCGGGGCGATCTGGAAGGAGGTGCGGGCCGTGGCGCCGCTCATCGAACCCGCGATGCAGGTCTTCCTGGAGGGCTGCGTCCAGCGGTGCCGCGAACGGAACTGGCCGGTCCCCACGGAGACCGATCTCGCCGTCAGCTCCGAGACACTCGGTATCCGCGGCGTCGTGGACAAGATATTTACGGACGAGCCCTACTTTGCCCTCACCCGCTCGAGCGAGGCCCCCGCCGCCGGCGCCTACGCCAGCGACCGCCTGCGGGTCGCCGCGTATACCGCCTGCCTTCGCGAGACCCTGGACCTTCCGGCGGAAGGGGGATACGTCGAGTACATCCCGAGCGGCGTGCTCCGCCTCTGCATCCCCCAGCCCCGGGACCGGCGGAGGCTGGTGCGGGGCATCCAGGCGGCACGCCGGGTGGAGAGCGGCGAGATCCCGAAAAAACCCTTGAACGCTCCCTGCAACACCTGCCCGCACGCCGATCCCTGCGCGGGCGGCGTCCGGCGGCTCTCGGATCTGATCTGAAATCCCTGTACGCCGCTCACAGGCGGCAGCTGCTCATCCCCCGTTTCTCCAGGTACTTCTGGTGGTACTCCTCGGCCGGCCAGAACACGGTTGCCGGCACGATCTGGGTGACGATCGGGCGCCGGAACCGGCCGGACTGCTGGAGCCGGGAGGCTTCCGCTCTTCTCTTCTGCTCCTCGGTGTGGTAGAAGATCGCCGAGCGGTACTGCGACCCAACGTCCGGCCCCTGGCGGTTGAGCGTGGTCGGGTCGTGGATGCTCCAGAAGAGGTCCAGGAGCGCATCGTAGCTGACCTGTTGCGGATCGTAGATCACCCGGACCGCCTCCGCGTGGCCCGTCAGGCCGGTGCAGACGTCGTGGTAGCCCGGGTTCTCCGCCGTCCCGCCCGTGTAGCCGACGGTGGTCGAGATAACTCCCGGGACGCGGCAGAACGCCGCCTCGACTCCCCAGAAGCAGCCGGCGGCGAATGTTGCCGTCTCGGTGTTGCCCTCTTGCGCCATCTAAGAATCCTCGGGAGTGAACCGGGCTGTTCGGGTATATAGCTGCCGATCAGCAGCTTGGTGCCGGTCCCTCGAGCAGCGTCCTGGAGACGATGTACTCGCCCCGTGCGGTGCGGGTCGTGCCGATCACCAGCCAGAGCTCCTCGCCGTGCCGTTCGCAGACACCGCAGGCCTCGATCACCTCGCCGGCCTGCGCCTGGCCGCTGTAGGTGTGGGTGAAGGAGAGGACCCGGGAGATCGCCGGATGCTCCACGCGATATACGGCGGGATTGTCGAAGGCGAGCGAGGCGTCGGTGACCGTGGCGGTGATCGTCCGCCTCCACAGGACCTCGCCTTTCCCCGTCGGGACGCTGGAGAGGTCGTCGCAGGAGCGGGTGTAGAGCAGGTCGAAGTAGGTGCCGCCGAGAACGCCGCGGTTCCACTTCCGCCGCTCGTGGGCGACGAAGACCAGAAACGGTATCTCGGGTTCCCGCTTCGCGTAGACGGTGCGCCACATCGGCTCCGAGAGTGCATCCACCTCGCCGCTCGCGATCGCCTCTTTTAACCGCTCCTGCGCCAGGAAGAAGGCGGGACCGTAGACCACCAGGTCGACGTCGGACTTCTCGGTCTCGAGACCCAGCAGGAGGGACCCGGTGCACCCGAGAGTTTCGGGCGGGAGGTCCAGGATCTCCCTGAGGCGTTTCACCCGCCAGTTGCGGTTCGCAATCGCGTCGAGCTCCCGATCGGGGCGGTACACCCGCTGCACGTCCTGGCGCGGCACCCGCAGGACCACGTTGCTGTACTGGGGCTTGTGCCGCCGTATCCAGTCGAAACCCTCTTCGAAGTCGAACTTGTGATAGCGCGTCCCGTCGAGGCCGACCCGCTCCCCGGCGGGATCGGGCACGTAGCGGAGGATGCAGCCCACCTTCTCGTCGTTGTCGTAGGTGGAGACCGAGTAGAGCCAGCCGTCCCGGTCCTGGATGAAGTCCCGCAGGCGGATGGGCGCCGTCATCCCCGAGACTCCAGGTAGGCGGCCACCTCGTGCACCCGCTCCCCCGGGCGGAGCACCGTCCACTGCACCAGATCCACCACCGTCGAGGGCGTCCCCGGCAGCTTGCCCCCGTCGATGAGGAGATCGTGGGGCACGCGCACCTCGGCCGGCGTGGCCGGGTCCTTCTCCCCGTGCAGGTTCGCGCTGGTGGCCGTGATGGGGCCGTCCAGGGCGGATATGACGGCGAGCGCGACGTCGTGAGCCGGGATGCGGATGCCGATCCGGTCCGCCCCGCCGGTCAGCATGGGCGGGAGCAGGGACTTCGCCTTCAGCACCACGGTGACCGGCCCCGGGAGGAACCGCTCGATGAACTCACCGGCATCGTCCGGCACCACCGCGATCGCACCGAGCATGTCCTGGTCCGAGACGGCCACCGAGATGGGCTGGGAGAGCGGCCGCTGCTTGGCCTCGAAGACCTTCAGCACCGCGTCCTCGGAGAGTGCGTCGCCCCCGAGACCGTAAGTGGTGTCGGTGGGGTAGACGACGAGCCCGTCCCGCTGCAGCACCCGCACCGCCTCGCGGATGATATCCATCAGAACTCCAGACCGCGGACGCGGTCGATATCGAAGACGGCCTTCTGGCTCACGTGCATGACAGCGAACACGCCGGCCTGGATGGGGTCGGTGACCACCAGGTCGGCGTGCCGGGGGACGCTGCCGGCCATCTTCAGGGCGATCACCGGGATGCCCGTCTCCCGCACCCGCTCCACCGCCTCTGTGATCTCGCCGCCCATGAGGGAGCCGGCGAGGACCAGGATGGATGCCCGAGGGAGGCGCGACACCGCGTCGACCGCCTGGGCCAGGTCCCGCTCGCCGACGAGCGGGATGGTGTCGACGGAGATGCGCTCGCCGCGGATGTTGTGCCGGTCCGCCTCGTTGACCGCGCCCAGCGCCACCTGCGCCACCTGGGCGCCGCCGCCGATGATGATCACCCGGGAGCCGAAGATCCGCGAGAACGGTGCGTAGGTGATGATGTCCGTCACGCAGGAGAGCGAGCGGAGCTCCTCGATGAGCCCGTCCCGGTCGCCGTCCTCCAGCTCGAAGTAGAGCGTCGCCATCCCCTTGCAGGGGCCCGATCCCAGGATGGACTGCTGTACCATCTGGATGTTGGCGCCGTGGGATGCCACCACCGCCGCGATGTCCCGCAGCACGCCGGGGTGGTTCATGGTGGTGAGGCTGATCGCGTAGATGCCGGCCATGGGGATCACGACATGTCGGCAGCCGCCGCTCCGGGGCTCGAAACTGCCCACCCGTTCTCTTCACGGGCAGCGAAGTTCCCGTTGTTCGACAAGGCTGTTCTGTTCATTTCGCTTGGAACAATTTTCGCAGTCCGATCAGTTATAGGTTATCGGTGGAGGAAAGAGGGGGCGTCCAGGGTGGACGAGAGCAGGTATCCTGCATCCTGCTACGGAAAGGAAACGCCTCCCGCTATCGAAAAATCCGGAATCTCCCCATAGATCTCGAAGGAGAGCAGCGGTATAGATACTCCTGGCGCTGCTGTGCAAACCCGCACTCTCGCACTCCCGACAGTATCTGCTGGTGAGAGCCAGAGGTGGTCCGGGAGGAGCGTTCCTGCGAGATACCTCATTTGAAAAGTAAAACAGCAGGGATTTTAAAATCGATGGAGAAATATGAAGTATGTTCGATAACCGGGGCGCATTTAGTCTCTCTGCGATAATGGTACTCCTCTTCCTGGCTGTTGCGGTACTGACTGCGGGGTGTATCGATGAGCTCTTCGAAGATTCGAATGCCGGCACCTCCAGCAGTTACACATCGGGCTCAGCGTACAGCGCCGCATCCGACTACGCATTGCTGGACATACTGGTCTATCCCGCGGGCTCGTCCGTGTACATCGATGGCGAATACCTGGGAGAAACAACGGGGCAGGGCAGCGTTCTCGTAGAGGTCGCTGGCGGATCGCACAAAATTGAGGTGTTCAAAACAGGATACGAGCCATACCTCGAGTACGTGTATGCGAGTGCGGGAAAGACGGAGATGCTGACCGTATACCTCTGGGAATCCCCGCCGACCGAGACGGTGCCACCGGAGCCCGAACCTGCCTGGACATGGGAACCGGAGCCCACGTACCCTGGCCCGGTCTATGTGGCCCAAACAAGGCCCGTCTATTGATCCTCTTTTTATCCCATGCGTTTGAAGGCGCTTTTACCGCTATCGGGAAATCGCATGTGCTCTATGGTTTCGATATATCGCAAGCGATAAAGTTCTGCACCTCCAGAGAGGGGGCGCAGAGGTCTGCCTGCCGTGCTGAAAGTTGTTATTCCCGAACAAAGAGGGGAGTGAATTCTTCGATAATCCTGCAGGACTCCTCCCGACGCCCGCAGGATCTGGACGATCTCTCCCGAACAGCCGGGATGTTCTGTTTTTCGCAAACAACTCACGATATCCTGCACAGCCGCCAGCATGGGATCGGTTCTGCGAGGCCGCACGGAACTCCTCTACGAAGGCCTGGCGATGATGCACTTTTGCGAATTTACGAAGGCACGATCACGGCGATGATCCCAATCTCTGGCATCGCAGTCGCACCGGGAGCCATGGCCAGCAGGGCTGCAGCGGCTCGGGATTGCCGGCCGGTTTTGCAGCGCCAGATACTGTTACGATCCCGTCAGCCGACGCCGATCTCTTCGCAGGTGATATACCGGATCCCATGGCTGATGGGGACCGTGCCGAAGCGGACGGTCTTCTCCTCGCCGTCCTTGCACTGCACCCGTCCCGTATACACGTATGCAGGGCCCGCCTTCCAGGCGGCGACCGCCTCCTTTCGCTCACTCTCATTCGGGAAAGCCCGTTCAAACAACTCTTTTTCTGTAGGAATATCTGCCAGGGTATACCCGAGGAGCTCGGTGAACTTCTGGTTGAGGAGGGTGGACCGCCCATCCGCCTGGACGAGGGCAGCCGGGACAGGGGAAGCATTGAGCACCTCCTGCAACCGCTGTTCGCTGCGGCGGAGTCGGTCCTCGGTCTGCCGACGGGCGATGGCAATCGAGGCCTGCCGCAGGAACGACTCGACCACCTGCGTATCCTCGAGCTCTCTGTCGGGCGGGAGGAAGATCCCGACGGTCCCGAACAACCGGTCGCTCCACACCAGGAATGCGATGTACACCTTTCCGATGTTCTGGGTGCGTAGGATCTCCTGGCAGAGGTCTTCGGGGATCTGGTGGAAGCAGAGATCGTAAAACGATGGTCTTCCTGGTGCAGGTTCTGGATAGAGGATGAACTCCTCCATACCCCTATGCAGCAGATTCAGAGGATTTCCCCCCTGGGGATGAGAGGATACCTCCGTAAGGGGCATGGTCATACCAACCATATCTCGTCCCAGTATGCGGGTAATCCCATTGCGAACGTTTTCATCTTCTACCGCCGTCATAGAAAAACTCTGATTGGCCTCGTCGTAGGAACAGACATGTACGCACGCCCGCGAAACGAGCTCAACAATCCGTTTAGCTATATACTGGTAGATATCCTGTTCCGGGGGCATATCCACGAGTTCCATCGCGGTCCAGGCCAGGAATTCCATGTTGCGGACGTAGCGTTTCCGCTCCGTGATGTCCTCCAGGACGAGGGTTGCCCCCTTCTCGCCGTCCTCGAAGGTGGTGGGGATCACCTGCAGCTGGAAGAAGAGATCCTTGCCCTCGTGCTGATAGCGAAGGTCGGTGATGAGCTGCTCCTTTTCCAGGCTCTCGATGACAGCCAGGGCTTCTGGGGTGGAGACGACCGGAAGGTGTGCCGCGGCCAGGGTACAGCCCACCAGATCCTCCTTCTCCCGGCGGGCGAGTTTGAGGCACTGGTCGTTCACCTGGACGATCCGGTTGGCACTATCCAGGACCAGGACCAGGTTCTTGGTGAAGCAAAGAAAGGCAGACAATGGCACCCGCTGGGCCCGGTAGTAGACTTTCGCCGAGCCGAACTCCTTGAGTTCCACCTGGCCGTTCACCCGCAGCAGCTCCAGCTGCCGGGCGGCGGTATTGCGGCTGATCCCGATCGTCCGGGCGATATCGGCAATCGTCATCCCCCGGGAGCGGTACTTGAGGGCCTTCAGGATGCGGGCGGCGATCTCCGGTTCTTGCGGCATGATAGGTATTCAACTTTATATATGGCGATAAACCTTTGCAAGAGGGATAGCGCAATCAAGAACGATGTTGCATGCGGCAGAGAGGCCATACTCTGCGATGCCAGTAATCCGTGAATAGATGTGAGAATGTGGAATAGAAACTACCCGTGCAAGGGATGCGATAGCCGGGCTTACTGACCGAACGTGACAATATTTTCACATTATTTTTTATTTAAAAAATGTTACTGACAGGGATTATTTCGATATATTGAATTAATACTATAAAAAATATCCTACATAGGTTTGTTTAGTATATAAACCGCGCAAAAAATCTCACGCTCAGCCAGGGAAAAAAGTCAGCGATGCCACACCCGGAAATGGGAGGATTATCGACTAGTCAGTAACAGGTAGCGCCTCGAAAATGACCATCCTGGAAGGGGATCCTTTTCCCCCTCTTATGTATAGATCCACCCTCAACAATACTAAAATACGCCCAATATGGCCTTATTTTCACACCAAGATCGTCATTTTCGAGCCTCGATGTGAGGATCCATCAGGCCTTAAAAACAAAATCGCATATAAATAGTCATTTCATTAAAATGCGGCATTATAGGAGATATTTTGCGATGCGTTATAACGCATTTTTCGGCCCTCGAAATCTCATGGTGATACTTTTCATCATCTGACCCATTCAGAAGGCCCTATAATGCACCGGCGAGGGGCGGTCATATGGGCCCCCTTTATAAAGGAGCATGGTCTCAAGATGGCCTTCAATCGGGACTCATATCATCGAGATCGGGCGAGCCTGCTCGCTCGGGTCGTCGTTCCTCCTAGCCTCGCGTCGCAGCATCGCCCTTGCTTTTCTCATCGGTTTCCGGTATCACCCGGCGGCCATGCTCCGTTCGCGCGGCTCACGTCGCATCGCCTGTGTGGGCCCGCTCCTCGCCGCACGCTCCGCGGCCGGCTCGTCGCTGTTCATCTCGATCGCCGCGATCCCCCCCTCGGGATACTATTCATTAAACGTCGTTGGCACCAAACAAGGATCCGGCAATGACGAACAAACCAACCCCTCCTGCTTCCCTCCAGGCTGATGGGGCGACCTATGCGATCGTGACACGCACGCCGGCAGGTCTTGTGACCCCAGACGATCTCGAACGGCTAGCTGCAATAGCTCGCAGATACGACATTCCTACGGTCAAACTGACGTCGGGGCAGCGGTTCATTCTCGCCGGGATCCATCGAGATGACCTGGAAAACGTCGCTGCCGACCTCGGCGATCTAGGAAAAGCACGCGACGGGCCCTGCGTCAAATACGTCCAGAGCTGTCTCGGAACCGGATCCTGCCGGTACGGCGTGCAGGATTCTATCGCGGTGGGCCGTATGATCGAGGAACGTTTCGCCAGTCGATCGTTTCCCGCGAAGGTGAAGATGGGCGTCTCCGGCTGCCAACGATGCTGCGCCGAGAGCCAGGTCCGGGACATCGGCTTAGTGGGAACCAACCGGGGCTGGACGGTCTACTTCGGGGGGAACAGCGGGAGGAGGCCACGCATCGGTACCGAGATCACGCGGGACTTATCAACAGCCGATGCGCTCGACTGCGTACGACGACTGCTCGAGTACTATGCCGCGAACGCCATGCCCCAAGAGCGGACAGCGCGCTTCCTCGAACGCATCGGCATAGACCGGCTCCGCTCCGAGCTCCTGACGCTGCTCCCGTACATCAGGCTCATCTGAACGGGATCAGAGGATCTTCGTCTCTTCGGTCGGTTTCGGGACCTTCACCACGAGCACGCGGAAGACCGCGCCGCTCTCGTTGATCCAGCGGTGTGGAATACGCGCCGGGCTCTCGACAAGGTGGTCCTTTCCTACCGTCGCCCGCTCGTTCCCGATCTCGACGATCCCCGTGCCTTCCAGCACGTAGAAGAGTACATCGGTCGGGGTGCTGTGCTTCTTCAGAGACTCACCCGGCTGGAGCGTGATGACGACTCCCATCGCGTGCGGCGAGTCGTAGATCTTGCGGGCATCGACGTGATGCGGATTCGGGCCGGACTGGACTTTCGCAACATCGGTAACTTTCATGTCAATCACTCTGTGTTTTTTAGGGAATTAGGGTGCTCGATCCATCATCCAAGGGACTCGCGCTGGCGAGCATCTGATCGAACAGTCTGCTCTGCACCTTGGCGATGAAGGGCAGCGTGATGATTACCGCCATCCGCTCGCCGTTCTGGACATAGACGAACACGGATTCTTGATCATCGGCAAGGAAGATGCACTCAAGCTCGAAGACCCCCTGATCACCGCCAAGGGGAACATCGAAGACGTGCTCAAGGATATCCTCAAGGAAACCGTCGTGGATCCGGCCCATCTGGTATGCGGATACTGACGGGATCGGCTTCGGAGACTGACGGTCGGTCGGATAGATCACCTTGACCGTATGATTCGTGCTAGCCTCCCTGAGGAGATCGGCATAGCGATCGATCGCGGAATCTGCCAAAGCGAGAGCGAATAACGTTCTGGAGGTGGCGCGGACCATGGCCTCGATATGCCGTCGCACGCTCCAGTCCCCCTTCACATACCAGATCGGCGAGTACTGCTGTTCGGCCCCCATCGAGAGCGATTCGAGGGCTTCGATGCTTTCCCGCGCTGCGCGATCGAGGTTTGCTTTGAGGTGCGCGATCATGACATCGGGTCGAACCGCGCGATACTGAAGCGGTGTGCCCTGCCGCACCTCGATGCAGCCCCGGGCTGCGAGACTCTGGAGGATGTCGTAGACTCTGGGGCGGGGCACGCCGCTCGTCTCATGGATCCGGCGGGCGTTCGCCTCGCCGATGCCGACGAGGGCAATGTACACCCGCGCTTCGTACTCCTTCAGGCCAAGGAGCTCCAGGTTCTCGACGATCGCATCCATTGTTACTCAATTAGTGACAACAAATTTATATCTCTTTCCATACACTAGCATGTATGGCATCAACGACACCAGACCAGAACAAAGCGATCGTCCGGAAATTCTTCGAGGTCGGTCCCTCGAAAGGCGATCTCGCTGCTGCCGATGCATTGCTTACGCCGGATTTTGCCGTCCACACGCCCTTCCCCGAGATGGGCCCCAGCATCCAATCGATCAATACGATCATCACGACCTGTCGCGATGCTTTTCACGGACTCTCGGTGACGATCCTCGACATGATCGCCGACGGCGACAAAGTAACGGTGCGGTTCGTTGCCCACGGGGATCACAAGGGCACGTTCATGGGACTGCCACCGACCGGTAAACGGATCGCGCTCTCGGGCATCGAGATCTTCAGGATCAAGGACGGTAAGATCGCCGAGCTCTGGGGCGAAGCAAACCTGATGGGCTTGATGCAGCAGCTCGGCATTCTGCCTGCACCGACCATCTGAAAAGACCGTCGCAGATATGATACGACAATGCGAAAACAGTAATAGTCAGAATGTTCTGACAATGGCGTGATACGATATGCCACCACACTGCGACACGAGAGATGGGCCGGTCGTGAAAGCCGCGATGAAGACGCTGGAGACCGGGAATCTGAACTACGTGCTGATCTGGATTCCGAAAGAATCCGAGCAAGAACTACGAAAGATCTTCGAAAAAACTCTCCGAATCCGAAAAGCGGGCGGGGAAACGAAGGAGGTCGCAGACGATTGGTTCTTCGAAAATGCTATCCGGCTCCACCGTGCCGGCGAAGGAGCGCCGTATACCGGCATGAAGCCCGCGGGGCTGAGCGAAGGGCCGGTCGTGCCGAAAGCAGAGAAAGCGATCGAGACCGGTGATCCTCACGAGACAATCGATTTTCTCCTTGCGACTATCAAAGCGGACCTCGACCACCGCTTCCACCATGTCATGGCGAAGAAAAACTACGACGTGAACGATGTAGCCGCCGGCAGGGAGTTCATCGAGGCGTTCATCGGCTGGGTCGTGTACTCGCACCATCTCTATCAGTCCGTGGCGAAAGCCAGTGAACACGGTTCGCACCAGAAGGAGAAGGCCGGCTGCGGGCATCACTAGACCTCGACATCGGCCTCATACCTTCCGGTTATCAACCTCTTTTCGGATCACTTAAGAATGGAGCACGTCGCCTTCGATGCTGATCGTCGTCTCGCTGACCGGTATCTTTTTCTCGGCCCGTTCGAGCGCACGGTCGACGACATAGCGCACGCCGCTACAGCACGGCACTTCCATATGGGACACCGTGATCGACCGAATGGAATGTCGGGAGAAGATTGCCGCCAATTTTTCGATATATCCCTCGATATCGGCGTCCAATTTCGGGCAGAAGATGATCAGGATCTTCCCCCTGAGCAGGTCCGGGTGGAACCCTGCAAAAGCGAACGGGACGCAGTCCGACGCTACCAGGAGATCGGCATCGTCGAAATAGGGCGCGGCCGGGTTCAGGAGCGCGAGCTGGACCGGCCACTGCCGGAGCTCCGACAACCCCGAGGATTCCGTCTGCGGTCTCGGGCTGCGATCCGTCCGCGCAATGCTGCGTGCCGCGGATCCCGGACAGGTTCCGAAGGGCGGGTGGTCGTGATGATGCGGTGCGGATCGTACGGCAGGACCATCATGGGGAGGCACTGGGATCCCATGCTCCTTAAGGTACGCGAGCGCTTCCCGATACAGATTCTCCTGGCCGTGCCCTGCGAGGTGCTCGAGGTGTGCGCGGATCACCGCGTCCCCCTGCGGCACGATCGTCGCCATCACGGCGCGCTCGTCGTAGGGCTCGGCCTCGCGCTCGACCACAGCGATCGCCCCTTCGGGGCAGGTGCCGATGCAGGCGCCGAGGCCGTCACAGAAGAGATCGCTCACGAGCCTCGCCTTTTTATCAATGATCTGCAGAGCACCTTCGGGGCAGTCGGGAATGCATTGGCCGCATCCCGTGCATTTCTCTTTGTCGATGCTTATGATTTTCCGTTTCATGCTCCTGCTCCTTTCACCATCTCTCTCATAAGACGCACGCCTTGCAGTCCTGTTGTCCGCAGGGGATGTTCTCGATCTTCCACGTAAGCGCCCAGCGTTTGATCGCACGGATCACGTCCACCATCGCGACGCCACTTTCAGTCAAGGTGTATTCGGTCTTCACGGGAAATGCTGTGACATCGACCTTCCGCGCGATGAGCCCCTCGTGTTCGAGCTCCTTCAACCGGTCCGAGAGCACCTTGCTAGTAATACCGGTCAACGCCTCCTTGAGCTCGGAGAACCGGCGGGTCGAACGGTCTCCCTTGTAGAGCTCGAGGATGATGAGCAGCGTCCACCGCTTCGCGAGATACTGCACCGTGCGGTTCACCGTGCACGAATCGTCCATGGTATATTTTGTGATACTCATTACTTTATATTACTATGTATCTTATTGATACAATATACGAGTACGATACACAGGAGAATCATTATGTTCTGCAACCAATGCGAAGAAACCGCTAAAGGGACTGGATGTACAATCCGTGGCGTCTGCGGCAAGGATGACGAGATTGCCGCTTACCAGGATGTGCTGATCTATCTCTGCAAGGGCATCTCGGTCAGGAACCTCGCTGCAATGAATGCGGGCAACGGGAATACTCGTGCCGGGGACTTCATCGCCGATGCACTCTTCTCCACCCTGACCAATGTCAATTTCGACAAGGCAGTGTTCTCCGATCTGATCCGCCGGGCGATTGCGCTGCGGGACGCACTGCCGGCATCCGGCGGCACGGAGCCCGATGCCTGTACCTGGAAGCCCGCGAGCGAACGCGACATTCTCGAGAAGGCGAAATCCGTTGGGATTCTCGCTACTGCGAACGAGGACGTGCGGTCACTCCGGTCGACGCTCCTCTTCGGGCTCAAAGGTCTCGCGGCCTACTATACGCATGCCGCGGTGCTCGGAAAGACCGACACCGTGATCACGACCTTCATGCAGAAAGGGTTGGCATCCACGCTCCAGGACCTGTCGGTCGACGAAATGGTGGCGCTCGTGCTGGAGTGCGGCCAAAACGGCGTGACGGTCCTCGCTCTCCTCGATGCGGCGAACACCTCCGCATACGGGAAGCCCCAGATTACGCATGTTAAAACCACCGTGGGGAGACGTCCCGGCATTCTGATCACCGGTCACGATCTGAAGGATCTCGAGATGCTCCTCGAACAGTCGCGGGATGCCGGTGTCGATATCTACACGCACGGCGAGATGCTGCCGGCGCACGGATACCCCGCGTTCAAGAAATACCCGCACCTCCATGGCAACTATGGCGGTTCCTGGCCTCACCAGCGCGAGGAGTTCGAACTCTTCAATGGCCCGATCCTCTTCACGACCAACTGCCTCGTGCCCCCGAAAGACTCCTATACAAATCGCATCTTCACGACCGGCGTCACCGGCTATCCAGGCGCGCCGCATATCGTGGCTGCACCGGACGGGACGAAGGATTTCTCGCGGGTGATTGCCCTTGCCAAAACCTGCGCACCGCCGACTCCGCTGCCGGCCGGAGGAAAAGACCTCATCACGGGTTGCGGCCACGATGCTGTTCTTGCCCTCGCGGACACGATCGTTGCAGCGGTCAAGAGAGGCGATATCAAACGGTTCGTCGTGATGGCCGGCTGCGACGGCAGGCAGCGAGAGCGGGAGTACTACACTGAGTTTGCCAAGGCGCTTCCAAACGATACGGTCATTCTCACTGCCGGGTGCGCCAAGTTCCGGTATAACAGCCTCCCTCTCGGCACGATCGGCGGCATCCCCCGCGTGATCGATGCAGGACAATGCAACGACTGCTACTCGCTGGTTGTGATCGCTCAGGCGCTCGCAAAGGCGTTCGGGGTCGGCATCAACGAGCTGCCCGTCTCCTACAATATCGCCTGGTACGAACAGAAGGCAGTCCTCGTCCTCCTCTCACTGCTCTCGCTCGGCGTCAAGGATATCACGCTTGGCCCGAAGCTCCCGGGCTTCGTCTCCCCTGCAGTCCTCGATGTGCTGGTGAAGACGTTCGACCTCAAACCAAATACGACGGTACAGGCCGATCTCGAACGGATGGTCCCGGCCTGACGCCACGTTTTTTCCGCCTGCCAGTGATACTGTCCATACGGTGGTGCCATATGACCGATGCGAAACGCGAGGAACTCTTTGGGAAGGTGCTGAAGCTGCCCGACCTCGTAGCCTACCAGGACGGGACGGTCGCTCTCCTGTCGGTAGGAGCTGCAGTTATTTTGCTAGGACTCCGAAGGAGGGTTGTACCTTCTGGTACGCAAAAATTTATCATTGCAGGGCTAATGTACATTGGCAGTCCTACCACGGGTTAGGGGTAACTTTGTGTGTGGGGGACTGCCACTCATTCTTCAGCACACGGTCTCTTGGTTCGATTGCAATCCAGTAACCGGATTATGTCAATGTCTAGCAACCATTCTGTTGAGAGGCTAGTGCTTCTTCTGCCTCTCGCAAGGGTTGTTTACCCATACAATCACCTCGATTGCGTGGTGCAGAGAGCGGCGGAACGCTGCGGGGGAGACTCATGGCACAGGACAGAGCACCCTTGGGATGGGCAGGTGAGTGTGCTGGTGCAACTGTCGTGCGCTGAGTGAAAGGCTGGAATGGCTGCCGTTTCAGCACCAAGTGTGCGGTATAGGAGCGGTTTTCTCGGCCGCTATGCCCTTGACCACACAGAGAACTATCATTGGATCATCCTATTAGAGGGAAGGAGTGCATGGGGCGAAACTGTATTATAGAACTGAAAAGGTGAAAATTCGGCTTCAATTGTACAATAAGCCAATAATATTCCTTTTACAATTGCATAGAGACACGATTGACAATGGGTTGTACCCGAATACAGCACTCGCATACCATCACGATACCAAATACTGCAAGGGTGTACCCTAGTCCAAATGACCGCTGATACATGCGGCGTATTTTCCAGATTCCGTTATGGCTATAAAGACGTTCCGTCCGACCTTTTCCCGCGCGATCCACCCGTTCTTTTCGAGCTTCGCCAGGATGGTCTTGTCCAACTTCATGAGCTGGCGACTCTGCTCCGCTCTTTCGTTGCCATCCTGGATCTCATCGAACAGCTCCTCAAACCCCTCAACCCTCTCTTTCTTCAGGACACTCAGAATATCTTTCATCTTCAACCGTCTCCTCTCGCTACACAGGTGCAAGAGGATCTGTCTTCCGATGGGATCCGGCATGACGAACTGAAAGTTCACCAGCTTCCGGATATCATCCTCTGGAGAACAGACACTCAAGCCGTGATCTCTGCGGAGGGTCTCGTCGACCGGATAGTCCTCAGCTGGAACATAGTACACCGTGACATCATGGGCCATTCCAACAAGGGTGGAAGCGACAGAAGTGAGCCTGCCACTCGCAGACATGTTCACAAAAATTCGATTATTGTTGGCCTTCTCCCAAAGGATGATCTTCGAGATCTCTTTCATTACGTCGAGCAGATCGAAGAGATCCACATGCACACACTGTACCTTGATCTTCTTCTCTTCCAGGATTCTTTTAACTGTCTCAGTGTAGTGCCGCTGATCCTTACTCCGAACATCGTCTGGATTCGATGGCTGCAACGTCGTCAATAGGTACACACGGTCGGCCTTCGTCTTCTCGAACGGTTTTACAGCCCGATCGATCTCATATCCGAGGGGGATGATGTGAACCGTCTTTTCGATTCCCTGCATATGCTAACAATAGTAAGGATTCTATGGATGCTAAAATAAAAATTTCTAAATTTTATTATTGACAATAATATAACGGTGAAAACAATTGCCAAGGAACCATGTTAAACGTGGCCTCGACTACGAGAAACAGAAGGCCAAGGAGCACGGGGCAAGCCATGTAGGCGGCCCGGGGAATCACGACTACCAGAGAGGCTCGGTGAAGGGAGAGGTCAAATGCAGAACTTCCAGAGTCACCCGGCCTGAGCTGCAGAGATTGGTCCGAGACAAAGGCGTGTCAGAAGTGGACAGCAAGGCCGGGTTCACACGACCCGCCATCGAGTACCGCGACAGATTCCGGCCTAAAGTACGGCTGATCAGCAGGAGAAAATCTCTCTGATGGATGGAGGTAATGCATTGGCTCATAGCATTTTTGGGATGGGGTTTGGCGGGAGCGGCATCGTCGGGGTGCTGATCGTCGCGGGCATCATCCTCTGTATCACCAATGTCAACGAGATTATCGGGACACTGGCACTCGCCGGCGGTGTGGCTATCGGATTTGCCCTGGGAATCCTGGGAGTTCTTGGCATCTTAAGTAGACTTCACATTTAATTTTTAATAAACGGGCACTTATTTGTCAGCATATTCACAGCGCTTGCCGATACTTTATGCATTCAGAAAAATGACAACGGACTGAGGATACATGCCAGCCGCCCCACCTCATCCACCGCATCCGGATCCAGGTTCAATAGGAGTTCGTTTCCTGGCCTGGTTAAAAAAGAGAGGAGGACAGCAGCGCCTCACGAAGTGCGAGAGGAAGTGGCAGGATCTGGGCCTTGATGTGGAGACAACCATCAATGCCCTCGGGCAGGACCGCATCGGCATCTACCGACACGGCTCATCGGGAGATAGGGTGGTGAAACTCCACGATCTGGTATGGGCGGACCAGTGGATGCAGTACTACGGAGAGGAGATCCCCCACCACCGGCACTGGCAGAAATTTGAATAATGTTTTTTCCATAACGGAAAAATTATTATCTATTCTGCACCATCTACCATCACGACCTATGATAGAGAATGGCGTGAATCCCCAACATGAAATCGATGATACATTTATCGATTCACCGTTTGGGGGCATATTTGGGGATGCGGCACTCGCTCAGGTTGTCCAGGAGATAGTTGCAGACCCGCACTCACTCTACCGCCCCAAGGATCTCGTGGAACTGACAGGATGTACAGCGCCCACAATCCGGGACGCACTGAAAACACTCACGGACTTGGGGCTGCTCATCAAGCGTGGCGACAAGCATCCCGTGTACAGCGTCAACACAGAGTGCAAACGCTTCGTGGCACTCACGTTCCTGTCCTTTGCCATCCTGGATGATCGAGAAGGATCGGAGTGCATGGATACGGCAATCGAACACTACTGTAAGACGGTGCTCGGGAGCGAGGTCACATCCCGCGCTGTTGCCACCGTGGGAGAATACAAACTCGTGAACTCCCAGCCCTCGACTCCTGAACTGGGCTCTCTGATCAAAGGAGAGTATGGAATCGCACACTCGGCAGGTACATGATATGGCGAAAAGTAAAGCAAACAAACAGGAACCCGAAACATTGGATAAAGAACCCCTAGAGATCGATCTGAAGGAGATGTATGCCTTCAACCCGGCAGACATGGTACCGGATGTTACCATCACCCGCTACTCCAACACTGCCTATATAACCTGTTCAACACGCGACGTGTTCATTGATTTTCTTGAGATGCCGGGTGTCAAGAGAGATGGCAAGGTCCTGGTCAATGCAACACGAATATTCATGTCCCATGCAGCAGCTCAAAAACTGGCAGAGGTCACACTCAGAACGCTTGAGGTCGTGCATCGTGGTGGTCAGATAGAAACATATGCGCCACACGAGGGTGAAGAGAAGGAGCTATCCACCAAAGTAAAAAGAACCTCCAAAGGGGAGTCGTCTTAAGGGTAACTCGTTTTACACCCTCTTTTCTCCGCTGATCCATTCCAGGTCCATTGAAACCTGCTCTTCGGATAGGATTGCAATCGGGGATGGGATGTTTACAGATCATCAATAAAATTGTGTACAGATTGTACACAATCGGGTGCAGCCGCTCCACTACTCACAGGCTGCCGTTCTTCCGCTTCTCCTCGATCAGCTCGGTCAGCAAAGCCCGCAGCAACTCGGGGTTGTTAAGGGTATCCTTCTGCATCGCCTCCTGTGTCGGGATGACCTCGGCTGTTAAGGAACGGCCGCAGGTCGAGCAGTAGTTGGAGACCGGGGAGTTGATCGTCTTGCAGAGGGGGCAGAGGATCGGTTCCAGGCGGGAGAACGCTTGTTTGTCCTCCATCTCGGCGATGCCATAGGTCTGCAGCATCGCGGCATCGATATCGGAACCGGTCAGGTGAGCATAGGTCTGGAACATCTTGCTGGTGATGTTGCCCCAGATCATCAGCTTGATCACGCTCTCCGGGACGCCCTCCTTGATCAGGTGCGTCACCCGGGAGTGGCGGAAGATGTGGGGGACGATGTGCTTGGTGATACCCGCCTGCTCCGCGATGACCTGCAGCCGCTTGTGGATAGTGGCGTGGGTGAAGGGCTTTCCCTGACGGTTGACGAAGACTAGGGCATCGCCCTCGGGCGTGCCGATATAGTCCGCCCGCCAGGTGGCGAGGTACTCGCGGGCCATGATCAGCCGGATGTAGCGCGGTTTGCCGGTCTTGAAGTTCACGTTCGCGACCACGCCGTACTTGTCGAAGGCGAGATCGCCCCACTTCATGGTCCCGATCTCGCCGATGCGGAACCCGCCCTCGTAGAGGGTCATGATGACTGCCCGGTCCACCGAGCGGCGGCAGGACTGGACCATGGCGCGGATCTCCTCGGGCGTGAGGAGGTTGGCGGCCACCTTGGTCATGGTGTCCCGCGGGGGGATGCGGAGCTTGGCGAGTTTGCTCTCCGGGATCTTGGAGTAGCCATTCTCGTTCAGCCAGCGGTAGTACTGCTTGAGGACCGCCACTAGATCGCCGATGGTGTTCTGCTTGAAGGGCCGCCCCCGGGCGCTCGTGCCGTTCTTCACGCAGGCGATGCCCTCGTAGAGATCCGCCATGGTGTTCTCCGAGAAGGGGCCGATGAAGCGCCGCCAGGTGACCAAGCAGAAGACGATCTTGTTGATCCGTCCGAGCGTTACATTGTTGCAGGAACGGTGTTCGGCGATGTATTCGCGGATCTGTGCAGCGTCTGCCGGGGTGATCACCGTGTTCTCCTGGGCGCGACGCAGGACGAGCTCGGCCATCTCCGGCCGGATGTCATGAAAAGAGCTCTCCGTTATCAGTTGCGGGTTAGGGGTAACCATGAAAGAGGGTGTAAAAGAGGCAATTGATGAAGAAAACGGATGCGATTCGAAAATTCAGTCCTGATGCGATAGCCGGGATTCGAACCCGGGCTAGAGGCTTGGGAAGCCCCTGTCCTGCCACTAGACTACTATCGCTCCTGACCAGTACTCTTGACGCTCCGGGATCATAATATTAACTGCTGCCTTCAGGGCTTTGCGGAAAACCGCGCGGGAGGGGGCGATCCCGTATGGTGGCGCGAGCCAGGGGGCAGGATCTCCGCCTCCGGATCTCCGCGGGCCATGATCCCCGATGAGCAGTGCGGATCGCGGGGGCACGGGCGCCACCTCCTGCCCGAACCAGTGCCGCCGTGCGAACCTGCAGTATGCAAGCGTATATCAGGGGAGAGAGCACCTTCGAACATAAGCACCGGAGAAACCGATGAAATCCGATATCCACATCCTGAAGCGCGAGGAGTTCCCCCTCGCCGAGAAGCTCTGGGAGCAGTACCGCAACCAGAAAGCCGATCCCGCCCGCGAGAGGATCTTCGGCGTCTTTGAAAACGGCACCCTCGCCGCCACCGCCCGCTGCACCCGCCACCCCGACGGCCTGGAGATGGACTGCGTCTTCACGCTGGACGCGTACCGCGGGAAGGGCTACGCCCGCGAGGCCGTCGCCCGCCTCATCGACACCTGCGGTGCCGAGAAGATCTACATTCACTCGACCCTGCCCCTCATCTCGTTCTACAAGACCTTCGGGTTCTATCCCATCCCCGAGGGCGGGCTCCCGCGGAGCATCCGCGAACGCTTCCTCTTCTGCTTCGGGGAGATGGAGGGCTGCAACGTCTGCCCGATGGCCCGGAATCCCGGCGGGAGTCCACCGGGATAGTCCCGCCGCTGCCGCGAACCACCCCGGGCGTCATTCTCGGTCGCTTTAGAGGGCGGCAGAGGACGATGATGGACTCCTTTCCCAGCTCTGCCCCGCCTGCCTCCAGGCAGTCTCCGCCGTCCCGGGACGCACGTTCGAGTTCGCATATCGTATGAGAATGCAACCGTCGGCACGGATCGTCGCAGCGGCAGGTGCCCTCGCACGTCGATAGGGCGTTAGCACGCCTTCGGTGCGGCGGCAGAGAGCGGATCCTCCCTGGCACTCGGCATTCGTCGCGAGTACGGCTGCGACAGGTCAGGGCGGACCCGCCAGGAATTCCGTCGGAAATCTCCCGGATCGGAATCGGGTTACCTTAATAATCATCACTGTCAATTAGTAGCTAGCTACAGTCTGGCACGGTGTCGATCTTGCTCAAAGTGGAAGGGATAACCAAGAAGATCAACGGTCTCGTCGCCCTGAACGATGTCAGCCTCGAGGTGCACGAGAACGAGATCCTGGGACTGGTCGGCCCCAACGGGGCGGGCAAGACCACCCTGCTCAACATCATCTCCGGGATCGCGCCGCCGACCTCGGGGACCGTCACCTTCCAGGGCGAAGATCTCACCGGCTGGAAGCCCGAGCAGATCTGCAGGAAGGGGATCACCAAGACGTTCCAGCTCGTCCAGCTCTTCCCCGAGCTCTCCGCGAAACAGTGCGTGATGCTGGGCTCCCTCTTCGGGAACTCGAAGGCGGTCGGCATGGGGGAGGCTCGACGGGAGGCAGAAGCGCTGCTCGAACGGATCGGGCTGCCGCCCGAGAAGCAAGAGACGCTGATCCGCCACCTCAACGTCGTGGAGCTGAAGCGGGTGCAGCTCGCCCGCGCCCTGGCCTCGAAGCCCCGGCTCCTCCTCCTGGACGAGCTGACCACCGGGCTGACGCCAAGGGAGAGCAACGATGCCGTCCGGCTCATCCGGGAGATCCGGGATGCAGGGACCTCGATTTTGATCATCGAGCACGTCATGCAGGTGATCATGGGCGTCTCCGACCGGATCGTGGTCCTGGACCACGGGGAGAAGATCGCCGAGGGGCGGCCGCACGACGTGATCAACAACCAGCGCGTGATCGAGACCTACCTCGGCGAACTGGACGCCATGTAGGAGGGCTGACGTGCTCGAACTCGACCGCCTGAACGTATTCCGGGGCAACCTCCAGATCCTCTGGGATCTCGCCCTGCACATCGGGGAGGGGGAGCTCGTGACACTCCTCGGCCCGAACGGCGCCGGGAAGACCACCCTTGTAGAGACCATCTTCGGGCTGAACCCGCGGGCCTCCGGGAGCGTCTCGTTCCTGGGCGAGCAGATCCTCGGAAAATCTCCCCATGCCATCTTCAGAAGAGGACTCGCCCTGGTCCCCGAAAAGCGGGAGATATTCCCGAAGATGACCGTTCTTGAGAACCTGCGCCTGGGCGCGATCGACCGGCGGGGGCGGGACGAGGATCTCGAGAACATCCACGCGCTCTTCCCCATTCTCCGCGAGCGGGAGAGCCAGCTGGCCGGCACCCTGAGCGGCGGGGAGCAGCAGATGCTCGCCATCGGGCGGGCGCTCATGTCGAATCCCAAGCTGCTCGTCCTGGACGAACCGTCGACGGGGCTCTCCCCCCGGCTCGTCGGGGAGGTCTTCCGCTCGCTGGAGAGCCTGGGGCGGCGGGGCATGACCATCCTGCTGCTCGAGCAGAACGTGCGGAACGCGCTCGACCTCTGCCACCGTGGCTACGTGATGGAGAACGGGCGGATCGTGCTGGAGGGGAGGGCAAAGGAGCTCTTCCACGACGAGCACGTGCAGCGGGCCTACCTGGGCATCTGATTGCCGCGGCTCCGCTGCGCCTTCTCCTGACGTCGCCGCCTCCAATCGGAGATTGCCTCGGGCAGGGAAACCAGCCCTTTTGGCAGGAATATCACGGAAAAGACCAGGACGCCGCCGATGACGATGTAGCGCTCGTAGGTCAGCCCCATGTCCTTCAGGGTGTCCCAGAGGACCGTGATGAACACCGTTCCCAGGATGGGTCCGGCGATGGTACCGAGACCCCCGAAGATGGTGTAGATCACCGGCCAGAACGAGAGATCCACGCCGTAGATCTCCGGGGTGACGTAGCCGAAGTGGTGGATCTCGAGAGCCCCGGCAATGCCCGCTAAAAAGGCGCTGATGGCGAACGCCAGCAGTTTATAGCGCACCGGGTCCACGCCGGAGACCCGGGCCTCGAGCTCGTTCTCGCGGATCGCGGCAAAGGCGAGCCCCAGGCGGGACTGGAAGATGTAGTGGATCAGCAGGATCGCCCCGATGGTCACCAGGAGTATCGAGTAGTACTCGAAGAGGGCGTAGCCGGGGATGCTGCTCGCCAGCAGCCGGGGCGACGAGAGCCCGTCCCATCCGCCACTGACGGGAGCGAGCACGCTGACGACCAGCGTCTGGACGATGATGGCGAACCCGAACGTGACCATGGCGAGGAACCACTCCTTCAGCCGCACGCAGGTGAGCCCGATGAGCACCCCGACGATCGCCGAGAACGCGCCGCCGAGGAGGATGGCGATATAGGGGCTCACCCCGAGATTGAGGGCGACGAGCGTCGAGACGTAGCCCCCGATGCCGAAGAAGGCGGCGTGCCCGAGCGACGCCTGCCCCGAGTAGGCGAGGAGGTTCCAGGACGAGGCGAAGATGATGAAGATCAGCATCAGGATCCAGACGTTCATCAGGTAGAGGTTCATCCCCGAGAGGAACGGCAGGGCGATCGCCGTGACGACGGCGATATGGGGGATGTACCGCGTCCAGCGCGGGTCCAGCAGCCGGTCCAGCATCTACTCACCCGACTCCCCGAACAGCCCCGTGGGGCGGACGATCAGCACGACGATCAAGACGATGAAGGAGATGGCGTCCTTCCAGGGCCCTCCCAGGAAGAACGCCGCCCCGTTCTCCGCGATCCCATACAGCAACCCGCCGATGATCGCCCCCGGGATGCTGCCGAGCCCGCCCAGGATGATGATGGCGAACGCCTTAACGGCGGGTATCGAGCCCATATAGGGATTGAAGACCTGCCCGCTGACCACCCAGAGGGTCCCGGCCGCGGCGGCCAGAGCGGTGCCGATCCCGAAACTGATCATGTCCATCTTCTCCACGTCGATCCCGACGAGCATTGCCCCCCGGCGGTTCTGGCTCGTCGCCCGCATCGCCCGCCCGGTGGGAGTCCGCCGCAGGAAGAGGTAGAGGCCGACGAGGACGGCGATCGTCACCCCGATGATGATGAAGTAGTCCAGCGGCACCCGCAGACCCCCTATCGGGATGGTGATCGCCTCGTAGGGGCTGTGGATGCCCTGCCACTCGTCCGTCCAGATCAGAGCCGCCACGTTCTGGAAGACGTAGATCAGCCCGAGGGAGAGGAAGATCTCGTTCAGCTTCCCCTTCCCGAGGACGCAGCGGAAACAGAGCCGCTCCGTCGCGATACCGACGAGCGCCAGCACCCCCATGGAGAGGAGGATGATGCTGTAGGGATCGAACCCCGTCAGGGCGAAGATGGTCGCGGTGACGTAGGCGCCGAGCATGAGGAACTCGCCGTGGGCGAAGTTGACGGTCTTCATCACCCCGAAGATCAGGTTGAGGCCGGTCGCCAGGAGGATGTAGATGCAGCCCGAGTAGATCCCCCAGAAGAGCACCTGCATCAGGACCTCGAGTTCGGTCGTCATCACCGCCGCTCCACCGCCCGCTTAAAAGGTGGGATTACGGGCTCCCGGGCTGGTACCACTCCGGGAGCACGAAGTCGGTCTCCTTGAGACTGTCGGGCCAGATGATCTTCGGCCGCAGTTCGTTCAGGGCGGGATCCCAGATCAGCTGCTCCATGTAGAGGGCGAACTTGCTCTCCCGGTAGTCCTCCGAGAAGCGGATGGTGCTGCCCTGCATCGCCTCCACGATCTCGGGCATCGCCAGATCGGTCAGGGCCACCATCACCTTCTCCTTGTCCGTCGTCCCGGCCGTCTCGATCGCCTGCTTCGCTACAAAGATCCCCTCGTAGGTCGAGGCCCCCATCATGCCCGGGAACCCGTTCCACTTGGCCCTGAAGCTCTCCTTGAATGCGACGGCGGCGTCCGTTATGTTCCCCTGCGGGACCGCATAGGGACTGAACCGGCTCTCCATGATCGAGTACTCCCCGTGCCGGCCCACGCCCTTGTAGTAGTCGGGATCATCGTTGCACTCGACCGCGAGGAAGATCGTGTTCAGACCCACATCGCGCCGCGCCTGGGTGACGAGCGCGGTCTGCTCGTTGATGAAAGCGGCCGGATAGACGACATCGGGTTTTGCCGCTTTTATCGTGGTCAGCACGGTGCGGAAGTCGCTTTCGCCCATCTTGAAGCTCTGTTCGGAGACGATCTGGATATTCAGGTTCTTCTCCGTGATCGTCCTCCGCACGGCGTCGTCCACGCCCTTCCCGTACGGGCTGTCCTGGTAGAGGACCGCCATGCGCAGGGGGCGGTCGTCGGCAAAGTTGAACCGCTGGTTGATCGCGGGCCGCATCACCTCGTCGACGAACAGGATGGTCTGCTCCCCGTAGTCCTCCGTGGTGGGGCAGTGGTGGAACATGTAGGTCGTGTCGATGTCGGTCCTGCGGGTGATGATCGGGCTCGAGGCCCCGGTGATGATGTAGGGGACCTTGTGATCCGCCACGATCGACTGGTGGGCGGAGGTGACCGCGCTCGAGAACCCGCCCACCAGGAGGTCGACCTTATCCTCGGTGATCAGTTTGGTCACGGCCTTCATGCCGCCCTCCCGGGTGGACTCGTCGTCGCCCTGGATCAGGCGGATGGGGACTTTCCTGTTCAGGTCCTGGACGTACACTCCTCCCTCCGCGTTGATCGCATCCACCGCGACCACCGCCGACTGCCACATATCCTTCCCCGTGGTGCTCGCGGATCCGGTCATGGACGCCACGACACCGATCCGGATCTCCTCCGTCGACGCGGTCTGCTGCGTGCAGCCGGCGATCAGGAGAGAGAGCATCATACAAGAAATGAGCAAAATAACCAATTTTGCCTTCATGGACTCATCCTCACGACACTATGCTATGATATAGCATGACAGAGTAACTTTATCGATAGAAATATATAAAAAATGTGTATCGTTGTCGGTCCGAGGATCGGCGAGGATCTCCACCTGACTATCCCGAAGGTCCCCTTCTTTCAGGCCCGATGCCAAAGATCCTCTAAATACCTGCGTGTGATCTCCTCAAGATCGAGAGTGCCCCGGCGCCTGCGAAATGAATCCTCGATCTGGACGATCGCCATGGCGCTCTTTTTCGGAATGAGCACATGTACACGTGCGACAGAGAGTTCTATGTGCGGAGAACACCTTGCGCGTAGCATGCGATCGCCGCACTCCGGGTGAAGCCCTTTTGATAGAAAGATATGCGTGCATTCCTGACGGGTATTCTCGCAGGAATACTCCCGGTTCTTCCTGGACATCTCAGAGGCTTCCGGTAGGAGCGGCGAATATCCGGGCCGAATGTATGAGGATGTGCGCGGTCCTGGCGCGAGCTCGATAACATCTCGGTCTGTCGCCGATCTGTAGCACAGTACGGGGGCGGAGGGTGCGGGCGTGATCCCCTTGCCCCTCCCCCACGCGTGCGATATGCCCATATATGGGAGCGGAAGAGCCGGTGTTCGAATGAAATCGGCTCTTTCCTGGCCACGTACGGAGACCTACCCCCTCTCCCCCATCAGGAGTCTGTCGCACTAAAGGGAAACAGAGGAGGTTGTATCCCCCATAGAGGTATAGGGACAGTCCGTCTCTCGATGCAACGTATCTCCCGTAATTTTAATGGTATCCCCACTGCGGACAGGGGAGATGGGAGGCGGACCGCCCCCCGCCATTCTGACCGATGAGAAGGTCGCCAGGCAAAAAAGGAGGCCGGATCTTCAACGGATCCCCTGCCGTCGTCAGACGACAGTCGCCCGGGTAATGGTCACGTTCTGGAGGGGCCGGTCGTTTCGGTCGGTTCGCACTTTGCTGATCTTATCCACCACGTCCAACCCCTCGATCACCTCGCCAAAGACCGGGTGTTTGCCGTCCAGGTGGCTGTTGTTCACCGTGTTGATGAAGAACTGGCTGCCGCCGCTGTTCGGGAGGCCGGTATTGGCCATCGCCAGGGTTCCCCGGGTGTTGCGGTGCTTGCTGTTGAACTCGTCCTGGATGGTATAGCCCGGACCGCCCCGCCCGGTCCCCGTCGGGTCCCCGCCCTGGATCATGAACCTGTCGATGACGCGGTGGAAGATGGTGGTGTTGTAGAATCCCTCTTTTGCCAGCTTCTCGAAGTTGCCGGCGGTGATCGGCATGTCCGGATAGAGCCGGATGGTGATGTTCCCCATCGTGGTCTCGAGCCGCACCTTCGTTCCTTCTGTTTCTTGTGCCATGGTGACCGTCTCCGTTCCGGCAGGCGTGAAGGGCTCCCCTGCTCCGGGGCTGCTCTCCCCCGTGCAGCCCGAACAGGCCAGGGCCAGGAGAAGCAGCACGAGGATCCCTGCCGTCTTCTGCATCCATACCTCTGGGACGCTATCGGGAAAAAGCGTTGCGGATCCCGGACGGCTCCTCGCGCCGTCGGCACCGCTAGGTGTCCCGATGCGGTGCACTCCCGGGCGGCTACTGGAACATCCGGTCGGCCATCTCTTCGGCCACGATCCGCTGCTCGATCGGGATGTCCCCCGCGCAGATCTGGATGTACATGAACCCCAGCGCTCCGGCGCTGACGACCGCCTTGATCGCGTGGTCCAGATTCTGGATCGAGAAGCCCTCCTCGTAGGGGAAGAGCTTCGTCGTCACCGTGAATCCTCCGAACCGCCCGTCCCGCTTGATCAGGTTGAACGAGGTGTACGGTGATGTCAGGTAGGAGAGCAGGCGGATCATGTTTTTGGGATTGGAGAAGAACGTGTTCAGCTTCTGCAGGGACTCCTCTTCCTTGAAGGGGGACGGAAAGACCACGTCGGCGTAGGGCATATCCTTCTTGTGGCGCAGGGAGACGATGAAGTAGCCCCGCTTCACGATGATCTCCCAGGTATCGCCGTCCTGGAAGTCTTTTAGGACTTCATCGTCCAGGATGTCCAGAAACACCTTGATCCTGTCATGGACGTCCATCGTGGCCCCATGCCCTGGACATGCTGAACACTCGCGCGTCGTTTCCGGGGATATCTTCCGGGGGGTTGCCCGTGTAGAACCGGTCCAGGAACTCGGGAGGGACCGATCCCTGCAGCTCGGGAGTGGCACTCCCGCCAGCGGGTGGCATGGCGTGCATGCGCATACATGTCGCATCCTCGTATAAATACTCTTCAGCGTCACCGGAAGCGGGATCCTGCATGCGGGATCGCCGCCGCGATGCACAACGCTCATAAAGGAACAGCGGGCATACTGGAGTAATCGTCCCCGTCTGCAGGCGGCAGCGCCCCGGGGAGAGCAGGTGACCGACGACGTACGCCATACGGTTCTACCGCATCTTCGACGCGGGAGACGAGCTGGACCTGGACCGCCTCGAACAGGCCCTGAGCGCCGACCACTCCACCGCCCGCGCCAGCTTCAGCCGCGTGAAGCCCAAATCGATCACGATGGAGGTCCCGCCGCTGCTGCTGCGGCTCTCTCCGGCCCGGCTGGCGGCAGCCGGGAGGGCGTATCCCCTCGCCGCCGTGGTGCGGGTGTACGACATCGGGGCGATCAGCATCTGCTTCATCCTGGAGGATATGGAGGCTCCCGCTGCGGCGCTGCGCCCGGCAGCCCTGGATTTCGCGGGGCAGCGGGGCCTCGATCCCCTGTTCCAGCGATCACTCGAGGAGATCCGGCAGATCCTGCGCCCTCACCTGGGAGAACTGCCGATCGATCCCGACTTCTACGAGGACTATACCATCCTGATCGCCGACCGCACCGACCCGGCACTCGACCCGGTGGTGCTGCTGCTCGGGGAGGAGCGGACCTTCAGCCCCCAGATCCGTGCCGACAGTCTCCGCCACACCCTCTCCTACGGAGACGACGACCTGACCATCCTCTCCTGGGACACGGCGTTGCTGATCAGCCCGGAGCCGGTCGGGGATATGATCGAGCTGATAGAGTTCGCCAACGTGGAGGCCCTGGAGCTGCGCTACTACGACCGGGTGCTGACCGCGCAGATGGAGCGGATGTACGACGATATTGAGTCCGTGGACCGCTCGTCCCGATGGCGGCGGCTGCGGCAGTACCACTCCATCATGACCCGCCTCCTGGAGACGCAGGCGGACATCTCGGAGATCACCGAAAAAGCGGAGAACCTGATCAAGATCACCGAGGACGTCTACTACGCGCGGGTCTACTCCGCCGCCCTCGACGTGCTGCGGATCTCCCAGTGGCGCGCCAGCGTGAAGCGGCGGATCGACGTGATCCGCGAGAACTACGGCATGCTCTCCGACGAGGTGAACATCCAGTACTCCCACCTCCTGGAGATCGTCATCATTCTCCTGATTGCAATCGAGATCGCGTTCCTCCTCTGGGAGACCTTCCGCCCCGTCGCCGGGTGAGGGTTCCCCCTTCCCCGGACGTGCGCGGAGTTCCGGTGTGAGAGCAATGCCCCGATCCGGAACGCGGGCGCGGATTCTCGTCCCGCAGAGCCCGGCTCTACCGAACCTGCTGGAGTGGCGGCAGGGGTGCTGGCGTACGGGGGGAGGGCGAGCGCTGCCGCACCCGACCGTTCAGCCGACCGGCACGTAGATCTCGGTCGCAATCTCCTCCGGCGGCACCTCGCGGGGATCGTTCAGGTAGACCTCCCGGATCGGTCCCCGCACCTGCAGGCCCCGCTCCGCCAGCCACGCGAAGAGCTGGAGGTAGGTCGACTCGCAGCCTTCGTAGGGGCCCCGGTGCACGGTGCGGGCCATCCGCCCGCCGGGGACCGTATAGACCCGGATATCGCCGCTCGGGCGGGCGTCGCCGGCGATCGGGACGATCACCTCCACGTCGGCGGTGCCGCTCCGGTCCGCCTCCAGCGCCGCCTCGTGCGACTGCTCGTGGCAGAGGAATGCCGGCATGCCCGCAATCCGAATCCCGTTCTCCATCGCATAGACAAAGAGCTGCGGCAGCAGTTCGGCGATCAGGCGGTAGTGCCCGCGCCGCCGGATCCCGAGCACCCGCTGGGTCGGGACCTCGACAAGGGTAATCGCATCCACTTCTATTCACCGGCGAGAACGTCGGAAGGTCGGGATAAAAGCGTTCCGAAGAGGGGATGAAAATGACCGTCTCAACCGAGACCGACCGCCACCCGGTGGAGGACGTCGACCGTATCCCGGAGCGCTCTTCCCGCATCCCGCAGGTGGTGGTAGATCTCCCGCCGGCGGAGCGCTTCCATGGCATCGCTGCCCCGGAGCAGTTCCGTCATGCTCGCGATATAGATCGTCTCGATCGCATGGATCGCGTCGCGGGTCTCCTGCACGCGCCGCTCCACGATCCGGCCGTTCGAGCGGAGGGCCTTCACGCCCGCGGTGACGCTTTTCGTCCCCCGCAGCAGCGCCTCCGCCATGTCCAGGATGGGGGCGTCGGGCAGCACCGCAAAGGCGTGCATCTCGTGGGCGGTCTCGGTGGCGAAGTTCAGGATGTAGTCCATCTGCCGCGAGATGTAGTAGAGGTCCTGGCGGTCGAAGGGCGTGGAGAACGCCTCCGTCAGCAGATCCTCCAGTCTGTGGCGGAGGGCGTCCACCTCCTCCTCGTGCCGCTCCAGCTCCAGCGGCTCCTCGGCGGGGCGCTCCCGCAGCCAGTTCAGGAAGCACTCGACGCCGGCAACCGTGCGGTCCGCCTGTTCTGCGAGCAGCCCCTCGAAGTCGTACTCCTTCGGGAAGATGGAGCTGAATATGCCCCTGCGCTCCTTGAGATCCCCGCTCTTCCTGTCCATCCGTCACGCTCTAGAGGAAGAGTGCGATCAGCCAGTACATAAAGGCTGTGAGGAGCGCGGTCGCGGGGATGGTGAGCAGCATCGAGGCGACGATCTCCCGACCCACCGACCACTGCACCCGCCGCGGGTTCTCCGCCGCCCCCACCCCCAGGACGGAGCTGGTGATGATGTGGGTGGAGGAGATGGGCGCGCCGGCGAGGGTTGCGATGGCAATCGAGGCTCCCGAAGCGAACTGGGAGCTGAAGGAGTGGATGGGCTCGATCTTGAAGATGCGCCGCCCCAGGGTGGTCATGATGCGCCACCCGCCGCCGAGCGTTCCCAGGGTGAGGAGCAGGGAGATGGCGAGCCGGGCCCAGAGCGGCGGCTCCATGCCCGTGTAGCTGCCGGAGGCGCCCAGCACCAGGAGCATGAGGCCCAGCAGCTTCCCGCCGTCGTTGGCGCCGTTGAAGAACGCCATGAAGCCCGCGGCGATCCAGTTGCTGCGCACGATCTCCCGCACGATTCCCCGCCGGGCGTTGCGGAGCAGGAAAGCGGTCGTGCGGTGCAGGACAAAACCGCCCAGGAGACCGACTGCCAGGGAGACGACGAGGAAGACCAGGATTTTCAGGAGGCCGGCGAGTTCGTGCGGGGGGGCGAGGAACTCCGCGACGCCCCAGAAGACGCTGGCCGGTCCGCCGTAGGCGACGCCGGCACCGACCAGACCCCCGATGAGGGCGTGAGTGGACGAGGAGGGGAGGGCGTACCTCCAGGTCAGGAGGTTCCAGGCGATCGCCCCCAGCAGGGCGACCAGCAGCACGTAGACCGCCCGTTCGCCGCTGTCGACGGCGAGCAGGCCGGAGAGCGTGAAGGCGACGGCGGTCCCGCCCAGCAGGGCGCCGCCGAACTGCAGCCCGGCGATGAAGAGGATCCCCCGGCGGGGGGTCGCCGAGCGGGACGCGACGAACGTCGCGGCGATCGCGCTGGCATCCTGAAATCCGTTGGTGAAGGCAAAAGCAAACGTCAGAGCGACAAGCACTATCTCCAGCATGAACCCGGATATCCCTGTACCGGATGGAGAGCCACGGATTTGATAGTTGCCCTTCTGCAGGCGTGCGGCAACCGCCGTGCCGCCGGACCGCCATCCCCCCGATCCACGCTGCTCGACTCCTGACACCGGCGGGACGGCCCCGGGAGAGCGTTCACGTCGCTGCCGCACGGCGTGCGCGGTGCCGGCGGAGAGCGCCGGAGCCCCGTGCGGAGAGCCGGTAGGCACGCCGTGTCCGCAGAACGACAGCTGGAACTAAAGTATCCGATCCCAATTTCGGTGCCATTAATATGCTCCACACCCTACCCCCTCTCCGGCAGAATATCGATTCTTAACGCGCTGAAGTACCAGGTGCACGCATGCCGCCCAGAGTTCCTCCGATGTCCGGAAAACGTCCCTTCTCCTACTATCTGCTGCTCTCCCTCTTCCTGCTCATCGCCGTCACCACGGCGGGCATCACCTACGTGGACTATACCTTCGCCGAACAGAACCTGGCAGCACGCACGGAGCTCCTGGAGCAGCAGGTCGAGAGCGGCATCGATGAAGACCTGCGGATCATCGACGACGGGCAGAAGCTCTTCGACGGCACCCTCAACGCGAGGATGCAGAGCGGGTTCGACCTTTTCCTGGCGGAGTACGAACGCTCGGGGCGGGATCCCGCCCGGATGGACCTGGAAGGGGTCAAGGAGCGGATCGGCGGCGACATGGACCTCTACATCGTCAACGAGTCCGGCGTCATCGAGTACACCACCTTCGCACCCGACCGGGGCCTGGACTTCCGGAAGGTGCCCTACTTCTACGACTACCTGACCGCCATCCGCCAGTCGGAGGGATTCTTTCCCGACCGCATCGTCACCGAACCGGCCACCGGCATCCTGCGGAAGTACGCCTACATGCCCACGCCGGATCACCGCTACGTCCTGGAGCTGGGGCTGCAGGGGGAGATCCTGAACACCCCGCTCTCCCGGATGGGCGAGAGCGAATGCATCCGGCAGATAACGGCGCTCGATCCCTACGTCCAGCAGGTGCGGATCTTCGACAGCCGCAAACAGCTCCGCGAGAATGCGAGCATCAAACCCGGGCCCGAGGTCGACGCGATCCTGGAGCGGGTGATCCGGCAGCGGGAGACCCTGCGGATCGACGATCCGATCGCCGGCAGGAAGGTCACGTACCTCTTCGTGGACCTGCGGGACGAGAACTACGGTTCGGACGTCAGCCGGATCGTGGAGATCACCTACGACACCGCGGATCTCCGCAGCGCGCTCGACAGCATCATCCTCTACCACCTCCTGGCGGCAGTCGTCACCTTCCTCCTCGCCGCGATGGGTGCGATCCTCCTCACCCGCCGCATCACCGTCCCGATTCAGCAGATGGCGTCGGACGTGGACGCGATCGCCCGCGGGGATTCGGGTCATGCCGCGCCGCGACCACACCCCGGCGCCGTACGGCATCGACCCCTCCTCGGGGAGCGGCATCTCGCCCACACGGTCTTCATCGTCACGGTGCTGATCGTCGGGATCGTCGTGATCGGCGTGACCGCTGCCGACTACATCAAGACGGAGAGGGACTTCCAGACCACCGCCGCGCTCGCCCGGCAGGGGACCGAGGGATTCCTGCAGCAGACCGTCCGGCTGGTGGACACCAGTTACCTCATCTACGACGACACCCTGAATGCGAGGATGCAGGAGGGATTCACGAACTTCTTCGCCGAGTACGAGCGCAGCGGACGGGACGTCTCGCGGATGGACCTGGAGCGGGTGAAGGCGGAACTGGGCGGCGATATGGACCTCTACGTCATCAACGAGTCCATGGTCGTCGAAGACACCACCTTCGCACCGGATCTCGGGCTCGACTTCAGGCAGTGGAGCCATACCCGCGACTTCCTGACGAACATCCTCCCGAAGGAAGGATTTTACCCGGATCGCGTCGTGCGGGAGACCACGACCGGCGTGTTCCGCAAGTACGCCTACATGCCCGCGCCGGATCACCGCTACATCTTCGAGCTCGGGATGGCGGAAGATCTCTTCAAGGAGCGCCGCCATCGCCTGGATTACCATGAGGGTATCCCCGCCATCGCCGCCCAGAACCCCTACCTGGAGACGGTCCGCCTCTTCGACACCACCAAACACACGATGGGCAACTTCAGCTACGTTCCCACCCCGGAGGAGGAGCTGGCGCTCGATCGCGTCATCGAGGAGCGGCAGACGGTCGAGATCCCCGGCAACGGGAAGACGATGCGCTACCTGCTGGTCGATCTCGCCAATCCGGACTACGCCTCCGATACGAGCTGGATCCTGGAGCTCACCTACAATACCAGCCTCATCGACACCGAGCTGCAGCGACTGCTCTTCTCGCATGTTCTGGTCGCGCTGGGGGCGATCGCCCTGAGCGGGCTTCTTGCCCTGGCGCTGTCGCAGGGGCTCACCCGACCGATCCAGCGGATCGTGCAGGATGCAGATGCCATCGCCCGGGGAGACCTGGACCGCCGCATTCCCCCTTCCAGCGTGAGCGAACTGGCGGTGCTGGAGAGCAGCATCAACACCATGGTGGAGCGGCTGAAGGCGAGCATACAGGCGCTGCAGAGCAGCGAGGAGCGCTACCGCGCCGTGGTGGAGACCCAGAGCGAGTTCATCGCCCGGTTCCGCCCCGACGGAACCCATATCTTTGCCAACGAGGCCTACTGCCGCTACTTCGGGAAGACCTGCAGCGAGATCGTCGGCAGGCGGTTCGTGCCGCGGATCCCCGAGGCGGACAGGGCCCTTGTCGAGGCCCACTTCCGCTCGCTGACGCCGGCCAATCCGTCGGCGAACATCGAGCACCGCCTGATCCTGGCGGACGGCGAGGTCCGCTGGCAGCAGTGGAACGACCGGGCGTTCTTCGATGCCGACGGGCGGGTCACGGAGTACCAGTCGGTCGGGCGGGACATAACCGAGAAGAAGCGGATCGAGGAGGAGCTGCGGGAGAGCGAGAAGAAGTACCGGGACCTGGTCGCCCTCCTGCCGCAGGGGGTCTTCGAGGCGAACCTGCAGGGCGCCATCACCTTTGCCAACCAGTACGCGCTCGACGCATTCGGCTACACGCAGGAGGACCTGGATCGGGGGCTCCCGTTCGAGGCGGGCATCCTGCCGGAGCAGAGGGAGCGGCTGCAGAGCAACTTCCTGCTGACCATCCGGGGAGCGCACTGCGAGGGGACGGAGTACACGGCGCTGCGCAAGGACGGAACGGCGTTCCACATCATGGTGTATGCCACCCCCGTCTACCAGAACGAAGAGTTGGCGGGCATCCGGGGCGTCATCGTGGATATCACCCGCCTGAAGAAGGTGGAAGAGGATATCCGACGCCTGAACGAGGAGCTGGAGCATCGTGTCGCCGAACGGACTGCCGAGCTGGAGTCGGCGCTCAAAGAGCTGGAGTCCTACAGCTACTCCGTCTCCCACGACCTCCGGGCACCCCTGCGGGCGATCGACGGCTACTCGGGGATCCTGCTCGCCGAGTACCGCTCGAGCCTCCCGCCCGAGGCCCGGGCCTACCTGGAGAAGGTGCGGTCGAACACCCTGCAGATGTCGAACCTGATCGACGCCCTCCTCAACCTGTCCCGGATCAGCCGCTCCGCGCTCACGAGGGAGTCCGTGAATATCCTCGCCGTCGTGAAGACGGTCTGGGAGGACCTGCGCACCGAGCGGGAGGGGCGGCAGGTCGAGTTCACCATCGCCCACCTGCCGCCCTGCCATGCAGACGCGTTCCTGATCAGCCAGGTCTACCAGAACCTGTTCAGCAATGCGCTGAAGTTCACCCGCCCCCGCGATGTGGCACGGATCGAGGCGGGGTCCTTCCAGAAGGACGGAGCAACGGTCTACTACGTACGGGACAACGGCGTGGGCTTCGATCCCCGGTATGCCGACAAGATCTTCGGGGTCTTCGAGCGGCTTCACAGCGACAGGGAGTTCGAGGGGACCGGCGTGGGACTCGCCATCGTGCAGCGGATCCTCGACCGCCATGGCGGCCGGATCTGGGTGGAGTCGGGGACCGACCGGGGCACGACTTTCTACTTCACCTGCGGGGGCGGCGACGGCGGTGCGTCCGCCTGAAATCCTCACCGCCTCTCCGCGTCCACCTCAAGCCGCCGCATCTCCACGCGGATGCAGCCATCCGAATCCGGCGGGTGCAGCCGGATATAGTGCCCGATCACCTCGTCGATGAACCGTTCCCGCAGCCCCTCGGGCAGCCTCTCCAGGTAGGGGAGCCAGGTGGTGCGGATCCAGGCGGCGCAGTCCTCCCGGGTGCGGTGCACCATCTCCTTCGGGATAATGTCGACGCGCCTCGGGTGGAGTGCCGTGTTCCCGAGAAGCGTACGGTATTCCGCGGTATCCGGGAAGGTGTAGGGAAACGGGAAGTTGACGAAATACTCTCTCCACGCCGGCTCTGCCACCATATGGTCCAGGACGGCGAGGATGTGAGCGGCATTTCCCCGGCCGCCCATCTGGAGGAGGGCGCGGCCGGAGGGTCGGAGAGCGCGGCGGATGCCTGCCAGCACCCGCTCCTGCTCCCGCACCCAGTGCAGCGCCGCACTCGAATAGACGACGTCGAACTCCCCATCAAACGCCAGCTCCCGCATGTCCATCACTGCAAAGCGGAGGTTTCCGTATTGGTCCCCCGGGAACGACGTTCGGGCGAAAGCGATCATCTCAGGAGAGCTGTCGATGCCGACCACCGATCCGCGGGGCACCCGGCGGGCGATCGCGGCGGTCACCTTACCGTCCCCGCAGCCGAGGTCGAGCACACGCTCCGCTCCCTGCAGCCCGAGTTTGCCGATCAGCTCCTCCGCCCAGGCCTGCTGGGGGGCGGAGCTGGCATGGTAATCCTGCGGATCCCAGCGATACATGCGTATCCATTGGCCGTGGTCGGATAAAAAACGTGGACCGAGGATGCGAAAGGTCCCGGTCTCCAGACAGCCCGCCTAAACAAGGCTGCCGGAAGACGAAGATACAGGGGGTTCTGCGGCCCGGCATACCCGACTACAGGTCGTGCGGGCGACAAAAAGGAGAAACGGGAGAGCTACGGACTTGAAAACGTTCAGGGTTCAGTCTGCCCCCCCATGATTACGCCGGGGCCTCCACTTCGATGGGGTAGGGGTTGGGGATGTAGGACCGTCCCTCGACCTCGTAGTTCTTCTCGCTCACGGTGTAGTATTTCAGGAACTTCTCGCGGATGTCCCG
>JAXDAH010000174.1:0-2740 GCA_034679905.1 Methanomicrobiales archaeon
ATTGGTGACGTAGACCGTCGCGAGACCCCGCTCCTTCGCCAGCGTGCCCATGTCCAGGGGGTACTCGTGCCAGATCGCCGGTTCGTTGTATGTCCAGGAGATGCTCCGGCACCCGGATGCCAGGGCCCGTGCCACGCCATCCTCGGGGGTCAGGTCGCGCAGGCTGCCATCTGCCAGGTTCGAGCGCGATATCTGCCAGTTCTGGCAGTGCTCGCAGCGGAAGTTGCACCCGACCGAACCGAGAGAGTAGGAGAGCGTTCCGGGGAGGAAGTGGAAGAGCGGTTTCTTCTCGATGGGATCGACCGCCTCGGCGGAGATCCTGCCGTACGCGTCCGCATAGAGCACGCCTCCCCGATTGACCCGAATCCCGCAGACTCCGTGCCTGCCCTCCTTGATCACGCAGCGGTGCGCACAGAGTGCACAGTTGACGGTATCCCCCTCCACCATATGGTACAGCCGGGCCTCGTGCATGAAAAATCCTCCGCGATGGCGCCCCCGACGGGGAGCGATCCTCGATACTCTGTAGTGTGTATACTCCACTAAAAAGGTATCCTCCCCGTATTGCCCGCTGGGGACGGAGAGCGGATACGCCAGGGGAGCGCCATACCGTTCAGGCGTGCGGCGGGGATGACCGCGGACGAAACAGGGCGGTACACCGACCTATCCCCCATCTGGAAAAGACTCGAACACCTCGGCCGAATTGCCAGCTCTCATCTCCGTACGCGTGTGTATCGCACCTATCGGGGGAAGGGGGCGCACCTCTCTCTACCCCCGCGTACGATAGGGCCGGCTCCGGGATGCCGACGGGACCGGATACCGTCTGAGAACACCAACGATCTACGATACTGATCCCATCTTCTGCTGCCTCGTATCCGGGATATCGCACCAGGGGGATGGAGAGGGAATCTCTAGAGGGAGTGGGGAAGACACCCCGCTCCCTATCACGCCCCTACATGCGATGCCCCGGGTAGGACGGCTATTGCAGCCTCTCCGCATGGCCCCCGGCCTGTACGACAGCTCCTCCGGCATACGCCGGATCCGCGGTCGCATGCGGGGAGTGCATTGTTCCGAGCCCGGCTGCTTCACCGACCCGAATTTCCCGCTCCTCCCTCGCACGGACCTGTCGCAACAGGGATGATCCGGCTCCTCACCGCGACGGGTATCCGAGATCGGAGGGGGAGAGTCGAACGGAGCCCCCGCAGCGCCCGACAGGCGGTCCTTATCCTGCGTACGGCCAGACTCCGGGAGATGCCCGTGGGGTGCCATCCGCCGAAGCCTCAGGAGGACCGCTCCCTTGATAGTGCGAACGGGGATGCCCCGATCTCCGGGCGGTACCGGACCTGGCATTCAGTTTTGGTAGTCCGCGACCATCTCCCCGATAGAGCCTCTCCAGCATCCATAACCCGGTTCAGGTATCCCCGGGTCCAAAAACGACGGTCGCGGGAGGCGGGCGTGGAGGGGAGGAGCGAGGCGGCACCTCCACAACTCCCTTCGATGGACTGGCACGCCTATCGTCTCTCTTCGTCCTGGTCCGGAGGGACACCCTCGTCTGTATCGTACTCCAGCACCAGCGGTCCCCAGTAGCCGCACCTCTTGCAGCGGTATACCGAACCCAGGTACCCGCCGGCGACCGCGTAGATATCCCGGCTCCGGCATACCGGACAGGCGAGCATCACTCGCACCTCGACTCTTCGCGCAGCGTTCGAATCCCGGTAGGCGTGGAACTTCAACACATATAAGGAGAGGGGACAGAATGGTATGTAGAATGAAGAAGATCGTTCTCTCTCTCGGCGGATCGGTGCTCATCCCGTCCCTCGAATCCAACAATATCGAGCGTTTCTGCCGGATCCTCAAGGATATCGCGGCGAACCACCGCCTCTACGTGGTGGTCGGCGGGGGCGGCGAAGCCCGGCGCTACATCGGCGCCGCCCGCCGCCTGAGGCTGGACGACGCCAGCGCCGACGAGATCGGCATCCTGGTGACCCGCATCAACGCGCACCTTCTGATCGGCGCCCTGGGAGATGCCGTGTACCCCCTCGTCCCCGAGAACTACAGAGAGGCAAAAGCGTTCGGGGAGTCCGCAAAGATCGTGGCGATGGGAGGCGTGACGCCCGGCCAGACCACGGATGCGGTCTCCGCGGTCCTGGCCGAGTACGTCGGTGCCGACGTCCTGATCAATGCCACGTCGGTCGACGGCATCTACAGTGCGGATCCCAGAAAGAACGCCGAAGCCGTGCGGCACCCCCGCCTGACCCCCCGGGCGCTCCTGGAGATCATCCGCGAGGACCGGCTCACCGCGGGCTCCAACATCGTCTTTGACGTCGTGGCCGCCAAGGTCGTGGAGCGGAGCGGCATCCCCCTCGTCGTCATCGACGGACGGGATCCCGACAACCTTAAAAGAGCCGTATTGGAAGGAGCTTTCACGGGGACCGTGGTCAGCGAGCGGGAGCAGGCGCCTCTTCCGCTCTGATGAGCCCTGCAAAGGGTTAATACGCTCCCTTTCCAATATATAGCGGGCCCGACGAAACCGGGGCAGTAGGGTAGCCTGGTCCATCCTAGAGCGTTTGGGACGCTTTGACGGCGGTTCGAATCCGCCCTGCCCCATTTTTATGAACCCGCGGGACGCGAGAAAGGTCTATGCTCTTCTTGTACAAGCGTATCCCGATGCACGCGACCCGGCAGGAAAGATTTGCCGCGGGACGCCTTTTGAAGTCCTGATCTTAACAATCCTGTCTGCCCA
>JAXDAH010000175.1:0-14920 GCA_034679905.1 Methanomicrobiales archaeon
GATACCGGCGTGGGAGCAGCCCGTGACAATCACGAGTCCATGGGCCGTGCGGCATGCGAGTGCGCTGTCGTCCTCCAGGTGGTCTGGCTGGACACCATCCGGCGTCAGGATCTCGCGCTTCTTCCTCTTCTCGGTACCATACGGATATTTTCGCTCTATTTCCCCGAGGAAGACGGTGTTCTCCGTGAGCCAGAGGGGTCCCGTGCTCAGCTGGAGATTGAAGTATCGCTCCAGCTCGTCTCTCGAGAGGCATGGTCCGGCCTGCAATATCCTGTTCACAATCTTGGGGAAGAAGGCTCTCGGGTGGGCAACGAGATCCGGCTTTTTATGCGGCGTTCCTATGGCATCCATCTCCGTGTAAAGCCGGATGAGCGGTATTAAGCCCCAGATGTGATCCCGATGGCCGTGAGAGAGCGCAATATAATCGATATCGAGGATATCAATGCCAAGCGCCACGGCATTTTTCATGAAAGCGTCCGAATATCCGAGATCGAACAGGATCCTGGTCCTGCCCTCCTCGATAAATATCGATAGACCGGGCTCAGCGATGAGCTGCCGATCGTTCAGGGAGCAATTATCGGAAAGAACCGTGAGCCTCATAGCATCCATCCCGCAGCATTCATACTGTGTTCACACATCATATGAAACCTGCCTCTAGCGGTTAGTATCGAGCGTGGCTATCCGATACCTGGAACGGGGGCGAGCCCTGCAGGATACATGCCAGGATCAAGGCATTGCGTCGGGATCATAGAAACTTATAAGTATTATAGCGCATATGAGTAATAATTACATGACAGTACTGGCTGTCGTGAATTCACGGAGGTGAAAGTAATATGCCTGGATTCGACAGAACCGGCCCTCTGGGCAGAGGACCACGCAGCGGTCGGGCAATGGGGTACTGCCGTCCCGATCTCGTGGATGTTGAGACAGCGTATCCACGGGGGACATACGGGCGAGGCGGACTTCCCAGGGGCTGCGGAAGGGGCTTTGGTGGCGGCAGGCGAAGGTTCTGGTAGTTATTCCCAACAAACCTCAAATGGCATTCACCCCTGCCCATAAAAACTGCACGGAGCAACTCATGATACTCGGAATCGCGAAAGACGGAGAACAGGTCTCACAGCACTTTGGCCACTGTGAGGGATACAGACTCTACCGCATTGAAGACGGTAAGATACTGGAGCAGAAGGACGTTCCCAACCCCGGCCACGAGCCGGGCGTTCTCCCGAGGCTTCTCGCCGACCACGGCGTGGATGTGGTCATTGCCGGAGGCATGGGACCAAAGGCAGCGGACCTCTTCTGCCAGCAGGGCATGGAGGTTTTTATAGGAGTCTCCGGGTCTCTCGACGATGTCGCGCACCAGTTCATCGTCGGAGAGCTGAAAGGAGGACGGAATATCTGCCATCACTGACCTGCCTCTCCCTTTTTCTTAAAGAAGATGCCCCTCTCCTCGCAACGCTCCTCCAGGATGCCCTCTTCGAGGAGGACCTCGAGGTACTTCTGCACCTCGCTCGGGTAAAGCACCACTATCTCTGACAGATCCGCGACCGTGCACGGCCTCCTCCCGATCGTCGATAGAATGGCATCCTGCGTCGTACCCGAGAAGCTCCGCACCTCTCTACGAGAACGAGCGGATGCGACGATCTCGACATGTGGACTGTCCAAGAAGGCGGCAATCCGTTGCAGTTCTAGTCGGGTCGCCGCTCTCACCCAGGCCACCGCGCAGGGTCTGTCCAGCGTGTTCAGCTGCACGCGATCCGGCCGTATCCTCTCGATGGCACCCTTCAGGCACGCCAGCTCCGCAACCGCGGTATTCACCCCGGGGACGACGAACACCTCAAGCCAGATCTCGCTGGAGAACTCCTGGCGCAGGAGAGCCAACCCCGAGGCGATACGGACCGGATCTATTTTCGGATGCGGGCGGTGGATCTTTGCGAATACGCCACGGGATACGGCGTTCAGCGTGGGCAGGATGCGATCGGCGTCCAGCACCTCCTTCCGAACCGAGGCTTCGGAGAAGAGGCAGCCATTGGTCAGGATGGCCGCGGTATACTGCGGGTAGCGGGTCTTGATGTGATAAATGATCCAACCGATATCGCAATGGAGCGTCGGTTCTCCAGAGCCGGCGAAGGTGACATGGTCGAGAACCGGAGATCGGGAGAGGAGGTCGTCGATCTCAGCCAGCACCTCTGCTGTCGGCACGTACTCCTTCCGCTCCATGGTGAGGTCCGTGGTGCTGCCGCACTCGCAGTAGATACAGTCATATGTACAGGTCTTGTGCGGGACCAGGTCGATGCCGAAATCCCCAGCCTCCTCGAGGGGACGGGTCCGAAGAGGTGCGCGAACTGCATGGCGAATATATCTAGTATTAGATGAGCACCAACATATATAGTAATTCGCGCATATGAGTAATAATTGCAAGGTGATACCATGATGCTATGCATTACTGCAAAAGGGAGCACGATGGATGCACCCGTAGAGGAACGGTTCGGAAGATCCCCCTATTTCAACCTCGTCGATACGGAGACGGGAGCGGAGACCTCTATCCAGAACCCGGGCGCCGATGCCGCGGGAGGCGTGGGCCCCAGAACGGTCCAGCTGCTGGTCAACCACGGCGTGAAGGCGGTCGTCACCGGCCAGGTGGGCGGGAATGCGGCGAGCGCCCTGCAGGCGGCCGGCATCGAGACCTACCAGTACCGCGCCGGCGGCACGGTCAGAGACGCCCTCGCCCTCTACCGTGAGGGAAAGCTGCCACGGCTCCTGTGAGGCTGAATGTGGCGAAGATCGCCGTTGCCAGCGGAAAAGGGGGGACGGGGAAGAGCACGGTTGCGGCAAACCTGGCCTACAGCCTCGCGCAGGAGAGGGATGTGGTGCTCGTGGACTGTGACGTGGAGGAGCCGAATCTCCACCTCTTCTTCCCCGATGGACGAGACGAATTCCCCGTAAACACACCCGTTCCCGTCATCGACACCGCGGCCTGCACGTTCTGCAGGAGATGTGCGGAGCAGTGCCGGTACGGCGCGCTCCTGGTGCTGGAGAATGACATCCGGTTCTTCCAGGGGCTCTGCCATTCCTGCGGCGGCTGCTCGCTCGTATGCCCCAATGGCGCTATTCGAGATGAGATGAAGCCGGTGGGAAGGGTCTGGGAGTCCCGCCCCTTCCCGCGTCTCCGCCTGATCAGCGGTGTCCTGGACGTGGGAGAGATCCATAGCACCCGCGTGATCCAGGCGGCAAAACAGGCAGCAGAGCCTGCCGAATTGATCATCTACGATGCACCGCCGGGCACCGCATGCCCGGTCGTGGAGACCGTGGAAGATTCGGACTTCTGCCTGCTGATCACGGAATCCACTCCCTTCGGGCTGCACGACCTGGAGCTCGCGGCAGCAGTTGCGGAGAAGCTCGGTGTTCCCGCGGGCGTCGTGATCAACCGCAGCGACGGGAAGGACGAGGAGACGATGGCCGTATGCGCCCGGCACAACCTGCCCGTCCTCCTGCAGATCCCCTTCGACAGGGAGATCGCCGCCTGGCAGAACCGCGGGGAGCTCTTCGCCATGCACATGCCGGCCTGGCAGGAGCGGTTCACCGATCTCTACGGTCGGATCCAGGACATCGCGGGGGGAAGCGGATGAAGCAGCTGGCCGTTATCAGCGGGAAAGGCGGTACGGGAAAGACGGTGATCACCGCCGCGCTCGCAACGATTCTTCCCTGTTCGAAGGTGATGGCGGACTGCGATGTGGACGCCTCCAACCTGGAACTCCTCCTCAACCCGAGGGTGATCTCCACCCGCCCGTTCCATGGAATGCCCTGTGCGGCGATCGATCCCGATCTCTGCGGCGGCTGCGGTGCGTGCGAAGAGTTCTGCCGGTTCGATGCGGTGACGCAGAACGACTGGATATACTCCGTGAATCCCGTGCGGTGCGAGGGATGCGCCGTCTGCACGGTTGTATGCCCGCAGCAGGCGATCGCCATGCAGCCCCGTGTCGCCGGCGCGATCTATTACTCCGACACGGAGTGGGGCCCCCTCTCCCACGCCCGCCTTGAACCGGGCGCCGGTACCAGTGGGCTGCTGGTCGCAGAGGTGAAGCGGCAGGCGATCGAGGAGGCGGGGAATCGCGACCTGCTGCTGATCGATGGTCCGCCGGGCATCGGCTGCCCCCTCATCTCCACCATCTCCGGCACCGATGCGGTCATCATCGTCACGGAGCCGAGCGTATCCGCCCTCCACGACATGGAGCGGGCGGTGCAGGTCTGCCGGGGATTCGGCGTGGATACCTCTGTGATCGTCAACAAGCACACCCTGGACGAGACGATCGCGGACAGAATCGAGAGTTACTGCCAGGAGCAGGGAATCGAGGTCCTGGGCAGGATCCCATATGACGGTCAGGTGATCGAGAGCATACGCAACCGCCGCCCGCTCACCCTGCAGGACTCGCCGGCTGCGTCTGCCATCCGCGAGATCGGGTCAACGGTGGCTGCCCGGCTGCAGGATATCCGACGGTAGAGGGACAGAGGGGCTTCCCGGCCCCTCTCCCCAATCCTGTGGCCTTTTCCGTCGGTTCCAGGATGACAGTATTCAGGTAAGAGAGACATCTCGGCTCGGCACCCGCCCTGGAGAGGAAGGGGTTCAACGATCGAGGTGATCGCCGGGCTGCACATGTCCTGTTCGGGAGAAGAACACCTTCTTCACCTTTCCTGCAGGGTTGAAGAAGCGTCTGCACGTATGCTCTTCCGTATACGACAGGAATCTGGTCGGGAATTTCGAACGGTGGGGACCTCACCCTTCCGTAGGGGACAGGTTCCGAATTACAGAGAAAACCGGCCTCTCTTCCCTTCCGATCCATGTCCTGGCGCATCGTATGGCATCGTATGGAAGGGGGTACGGTCGTACTGCACGCGAAAAGGGCTGGTTCGGAGAGGACAGCCTTCCGGTATGTATCGGCGGGGATCTGGGGGTCCGACCGCACATCGCCCGATCGGCGGCTCACCCCAACAGGTCTATCGTTACGATTAGGAGGGATCTCCTCCCCGATTGCCTCCGTCCCTGCATGCGATACCCGTGCAGATGGGAATGCTGAATACAGTCAACCTGCCAGGCATGCAAGCGTGCTCCCTCCAGTCCCTAACGCTACCCAGAGATGAGTGCATCCCCTCCTTCTACCCCCCCACCCGGGATAGCCTTTCATAGGAGAATGCGAGGAGAAGTTCACCGGCTAGACATTGTACGGGACTTTTAAATCCGCTCCATGCCCCCTGACACGATCTATCACGCCAAGGGGGAGGGGGGAGCATCCCCCCCCCGAGCATCCCCCCCCCTCCCCCCGTGCCCCCACCCCCGCCATTGCGATAAGACCCAGGGCTACCGTCACCATCGCACCGTGAGAGAGCAGGCTGGTTCAGGTCTGCCCATCCCGCCTATCCAGGCCTATCGCACTAAATGAGGAGGTGGCTCTGTTGGGTACCCTCTACGTAGCGGGGGAGGTGCGATACGCCCAATCGCTTTCGAGTATTATAATGTCTGCAAGTACCCCATGTGGAGTCTTCTCCCCTCGGATGGAGGACATTCCCTCGAACGAGTCGAAATCCCCCTTCACCCCCATATCCCGGGCATATCGCACGCGCAGAACGCGAGACCGAAGGGCATCCCAGGTATCGGCAGGATGTCGGGCTCGACCACGTCCGGCAACGGTCCAGGAGATGTTCGATCGCATGCATTCTGCCTGGTTTCAGTCCGAAGGGAGCATCGATCCCGGCTCGCACGCAGCAGTATACCCATCGGTAGCCAGAAGAACCGGAGCGGAGAAAGGAGGGGAATTGAGGTTCAGGCCCGGGTCCCTACCGGCATCACATAGACCGGAACCTGATCCGGTGTCAGGTTCAGCACCGACCGCACCTGAGTGTCGTTGAACCCCCCGACGGGTATGCTGGAGAGGTTCAGGGCAACCGCCTGCAACAGCACGTTCTGGGCCGCATGCCCTGCCTCCAGGAACACGTACCGCTCCGCCCGGTCCCCGAAGTTTCTGGTCCTCTCGGGGAACGCCGTGATGACGATGTCGGCCGGAGCATCCCGCACCTCCGCCTGGTCCCCGGCTGCGGTACTCAGCGCCTGCCGCACATCCCCTTCCGCCAGCCTCTCCAGCTGGTGCCCGTTCGGCAGGTAGTGATAGACGCCGGCAGAGAGATCGTTCACGTTCCCGGCGACCACGTAGACCTCAAGGGGGTATGTCCTTCCTGCGGATGGGGCGGTCCTGCGCCCCTCAGGGCCCGTGACGCCCTGGGCGGCCCAGAGCAGCTGGGACACATCCGAGACGGTCAGCGGCTGTGCGCTGTACCGGCTCACCGAGCGGCGGGCGAGGAGCACCTGCTCCAGAGATGCGGTGCTCTCCTGGCGGGGCGGCGGCAGCTGGATGGCAGCCCCGCCGTCCGCTACCTGCATGGCAGTCGCCTGCGTTACCGTTGGCGTTGCCGTTGATCCCGGCACGAGACCGCTCTCCTCGAGAGAGCCGGTGCATCCCGCGACGAGTACGATCGCAGCCAGGACAGATAGGAGAATGCAGATCGCAATACGTTTCATAATCGGGCCTCCTCCCGTTAGTCACTGGATGAGGCGTTACCAATACTTATTGCTTTCCGTGGCAGCTCCAGGGACGCAGCGATATGGCCGCAGCGCTACAGCCGGACGGAGATGTAGGGGAATACGTCTCGCTTGCCCGGCGGAAAAAAAATGCGATCAACATACGGAGAATCCGTCCACCCGGATCCGGCCTGACGCTGCAGCCGCCGGGGACGGCAGAGAAGATCCGTTCGAGTTATTTCCGGAGATACCTAACGGCAAGGTCGACGATGCTCGCGAGCTCCTCGCGGTTCCAGAGAGCGGAGTCCAGGACCATGTGGTAGGGCGAGAGATCAGCGATATCGATGCCGTAATAGCTCCTGTACCGCAACCGTTCGGATGCCTCCCGGGCCTTCGTCTTTTCGAGGGCAGACTCCTCGCCGTCCCGCTCCGAGATCCTTCTCGAGCGGATGGCGAGGGGGGCGTCGAGCCAGATCTTCAGGTCGGCGTTCTCCACCATCCAGCCGGAGAGGCGCCCTTCGATGACGACCTCGTCCTCCGACTCGGCGATCTCCTTCTGCCGCGCATCGATCAGCATATCGATGGTCTGGTTGTTCTCGGCAAGACAGCTGAACTCCGCCAGATCCAAGCCCTTCTCCTTTGCCAGCTGGCGGAATGTCTCGCCAGCGGAGATGACCCGCAGCCCGAACCTCTCTGCCAGGTGATACGCCAGCGTCGTAGTGCCGCTCCCCGGAGGTCCGCTGATCGTGATCCGCAAGTCAGATCCCTCCGATATTCAGCGCCTTCCTGATCACCTGACTGACGGTTAAGGAGGCGATCATGTACCAGAGAATCCAGGCCGGCACCGGTCCCAGGGCTGACGCATTCAGGTGCGTCAGCCCGATCAGCGGCAGGGCGATTATTGCCGTCTCAGCGGGTAGTGTCGGCAGGCGGAAGAGGAGCCAGAAGAAGATGGGCACGGAGACGATCAGGATGTAGCTCATCGGCTTGAACTGCTCACGGGACATCTCCAGCTGCTCCTGCATCATCTTGTCCCGTCGTCCTTCCAGCTTCTTGATCTTCTTCTCGTCCTGCGAGAGCTGGGCCTCGCGGAACTCCTTCTGGAACTCCTTCATCCGCTTCTGCACGGTCTGCATACGCTCGTAGTCGATGGTGTACTTCTGGATGATGGAGGAGTAGAGACCGGTCAGTGATGCCAGGATCAGGAGGATGACATAGAACGGCATTCCCAGGGTATCGATGAAGGGTCCCAGGATCACGTCCATGGCGGATCCCACCGTCACCCGCACCGCCTCGATGCTGTAGGAGATCATCATCAGAAAGAGGAGGATGAGGGGGACGATAGGCCCGAGTCTGGATGTGTCTACCATCGCACACTCACCGAAGGACGTCCGCCATATCCAGGATCGCCTTGTCCAGGAGGTGATCCTGGTTCATCACCACTTTAACGGTGCACCCCGTGAGCATCGCATACGCCGCGGCGATGGAGCGGTTGAACTGCTGGTGCTCAGCGATCTCGCGGTAGCCCTCCATGTCCCGGGACCGTGTCGGATCGTTCAGCCTCCGCTTCAGGATCTGGTCCTCGTCCGTCTCCACCAGGATGAGGATATCCGGCTGCAGTTCCCGCAGCACCCACTCGGGCAGCCCGGCGAGGTAGCCTTTCGGAGTCTTCACCGAGCTGTGGGTGTCCACGATCACGTTGTCTTCGATCTCGGCGATCTTCTTTGCCGCCAGCTGCTGCAGCTGCTTCTGCAGCGTGCGGTCCAGTCTGCGCATCTCATCGCGGTCTCTTGCCATCCCTTCGCTTGATGCAACCTCGAACATGAAACTGCCGAAGTTGATCGACTGGTATGTGATACCCTCCGTTTCGAGCTTCTGGAGGGCTCCGTTGATCACTGTGGTCTTTCCCACACCGGGGACGCCGGTGATGACGATCCTCTTACCCATATCTACTCCTTGCCAAAGAACTGCCGCATGAGGGGGTACATCTCCATCATCTGCTGGCTGGCGATCTCCTCATACAGCCGATAGGTGATGCTCACCGCCAGCAGAAGACCGGTGCCGCTGACGGCGCCGATCACGCCGAAGAGGTTGGCGGCAACGGACAGGAGCCCGATGAAGACCCCTCCGATGACGGTGACGCGGGGGATGTAGCGGTCCAGGTACTTCTCCAGCACCTGCGGGTTCCGCCGGTACCCGGGGATGTGCATCCCCGAGAGCTGGATCTGGCGGGCGACATCCTTGCTGTCCAGCCCCGCTGTCTTGATCCAGAACAGGGCGAAGACCGCACTGCCCACGACCACGAAGACGATGTCGAAGCTCAGACGCAGGAGCACCTCCCAGGGTGCATGCCCGAGATCCGTGATCCACCACATCCAGTCCATCGGACCGTTGACGGGCGAGAGGAAGTACATCAGCCCGTTCTGCGGGGTCTGCCCCTCGAAGGTGCCGAAGATGGTGATGCCGATGTTGGAGAGGAACATGCCGATCAGCTGGATGTTCGCCTGCAGCACCCGCACCAGGATCATCGGAAGCACGCTCGCGTAGATGAGCTTCACCGGGAACCGTGCCCGCACCCCGCGCACGTTCGTGTGCGCCAGGGGGATCTCGACACGGGTCGACTCAACGTAGACCACGATCAAAAAGATCGCAATCGTCGTGACGAACGCAAGCAGGTCCGTACCGAAGTACTGGAGATAATTCCCTCCCGAGAGCCCGATGGAGAAGAGGCGCGGGAAGAACCCGACAGGGTAGGGATCCGCCACCGCCTCCCAGTTGAACAGCCCGTTCACGATACTCTGGGAGATCCCGGCGATGATGAACAGCCCCACACCGGAGCCGATGCCCCACTTGGTGACCACCTCGTCCATCAGGAATATCAGCACGCCGCCGATGCAGATCTGGATGAAGATCAGCAGGGATACGGCAGTCAGGTTGCCGCCGAAGAGGTTCTGGGCCACCACCGGGTCGGGCTGCAGGAATCCGCCGACCAGGTTGGGAGCCGCCTCGACGACGATCATCACGAAGATCAGGAGCTTCTGCAGCCCCATGTACATGACCTGACCGCGTGCCTCACTGGTATCGATGTGGAGGAGGTCCGCTCCCTTCAGCAGCTGGAGGACGATGGATGCAGTGACGATCGGACCGATACCCAGATGGACGATCGATCCGCTTTCCCCCGCCAGAAGGGCGCGGTAGTAGAGGAATATATCCTGCGAGGTTGGAGAGAGACCAAACACAGGAATGTTGGCCAGAATGAAGTACAGAAGCAGGATGGCAAGCGTCCACATCAGCTTGTTCTTGAAGTGGACATGCCCCTCGGGGCTCTTGACCGCAGGCATCGCTGCGAGCAAGGGCTCAAATCGATCCAGTAGGGCTCCCATGATTCCACCAGAAAATGGGTCAGGATTCGAGTGCCTGACCGCCGCTCTTCTGCAGTTTCTCTTTTGCCTGCAGAGAGAATGCCTTTGCAGAGATATTCAACCTGCGAGTGACTCTGCCGCTGCCCAGCACCTTGTCCACGCCGAGCTCGCCCATATCCAGGCTGACGGTCTCCCCGTCCTGACGGGCGATGCCGAGGGCAAGGAACCTGTCGATGTTCTCGTCGATGAATCCGACGTCCATCGTCTTCACGGGCACGGTCTGGTCGCGGCTGAATCCGTGCTTGCCGTAACGGAATCCCTGAAGGTAGTAGCGGACGAAGTGGTGCTTGCACGCACCCACGTGCCCCCGCCCGCCGCGGCTTCCCCCGCCGCGGCGGTTCTTATGCGTCCCGCCTCCGCAGGTTCTCGAGCCGCGGAACTTCGATCTGTAGTTTACCGGCACTGCATCACCTCATCTTGTACAGAAGAGTATTGATCTCCTTGCCATAATAACCGAGCGCTCCGCCCTGCTGGAAGGTCCTCTTGGTGGTCGCGTAGCCCTTCCGCGGGGGGTGGAGACGCAGGACCGGTTTGAATCCGGGGAGATCCTTGATCGATGCCTCGCCCCGGTGGAGAGCCCGTGCGAACTCCCCAATGGAGCTGAAGCGGGAGTGCTCCCGCACGTAGGCATCGGTGAGCCTCGTATTCCCCGGGAGCCGTCCGCGGGTCTCCAGGATGGTGGCGAGGGTCTCCTCGTCCACCTCGCCGTAGGCGATGTAGTCCTTCACCTTGCGGATCATGCCCAGGTACTCGGGCGTGTCCGGCACCAGCACGCAGTGGTTGATGTGGTGGAGGCGGAGCATCTTGAGGGTGTCCTTGATCTCGCGCCGGGTGTTGACCACCCCGCGCACCTGCACGACGGCGTACATCAGCGGGGTCCCCCTCCCATCCGTACCTGGTTCGTCTTCGCCAGGGCATCGTAGGTCGCCTTGGCGAAGTTGATGGTGGTGCGGGTGTGCCCGCTGGTGAACGTCCAGACGTCCTTCAGCCCGGCAAGCTCCAGCACCTTCTTGGCAATGTCGCCCGTGACAAGCCCGATACCCTGCGGCGCCGGCTTCAGCGTCACCCGCACGCTGCCGGCTCTCCCCGTCACCTCGAAGGGAAGGGAGTGGGGCGTCACGCAGGCGCACTCCCAGCTCCCGCAGCCTCTCCGCACCTTGATCAGGTTCATCTTGGCGTCTTCGATCGCCTTTTTGATCGCGTCTCCCACCTGGTTGTCCTTCGCCTGCCCGAGCCCGATGTAGCCGTTGCGGTTGCCCACGACGACCACCGTCCGGAACTTCACCCGGCGGCCCGAGTCGGTCATGCGCTGGACCATGGTGATATCGAGTACCTCGTCCTCCAGGTCTGGCAGAAAAGCATCCACTATCTGCGGCTCTTTGATGGGCTTTCCGCTCTCGAGCACCTCGTCGATGGAGGTGATCTCGCCGCTCGCAACCATCTTGCCAAGGCCGGTGAGAGGGACCCATTCCTCAACTTCTACCGCCATGTCACTCGATCTCCTTTCGTATGGCTTCTGCCACCTGTTTCACACTCTCAACGATTCCTGCCTTCTCCGGATCGTATGCCGCGATGTGCTCGCCCTGCAGACGGGTGGTATCGGGCAGGATCGCCTCGTTGTGGGCGATGTCCAGGCCCGCCTCCACGGCGCCGCGGAGGGCGGCAAACACACGGGCACCCACGGTCGCACGCTGCAGACCGATGTCCAGCACCGCACAGTCGTAGCCGCCCTTGACGGCACGCACCCCGCAGAGCATACCGGTGAGGTAGGCTGCAGGGGTGTTCGAGAGGCCTCCTGTATACCCGAATTCGCGGAGCTCGCCGGAGTTGGCGGCCACCAGCGTGCGGTCGCCGTCCATCTCGGCTACCACGAGCTGCACGATGACGTAGCGATTGGTCCTCCGCACCACCATCCGGGGGTACTCCGAGACCACGAGATGTGTCCGTGCATAGTAGTCGGTCTTCCCGTCCCGCCTCCGGCGGAAGGGGACAAAGTATCTCGGTCCTCGCGCCATCTCACTTCCTCCTCTCGGCTGCCGAACCGATGTGCGCCTTCAGGTGGGACACGCTGCGGAACTCCCCACCGGCCGATTTTCTGTAGAGGATGCGGTACTGGTGCGAGTCGAGACTCCCCTCGTCCCGCAGCTCCCGCAGCACCTTTCTCTGGGCGCGGACCCGCTGGATCCATCTCCTCTTGCTCGGTGTCCGAGCACCGGCCGCTCCTCTGCGGCTCCCCGGCCCCGTGCGGTGGCCGTAAGCCTTCTTCAGGGCGCGGAGACGCGCACGGCCCCGGCTGACTCCCAGTTTCTGGCGGGCGGCGATGACGCCCTGCTCGATCAGGGATCGGACGTCCGCACGGGAGATGGCAGCCTCGATGTCCGCCTTTCTCTCGGGGTCCATCCAGATGCGGTTCTGGCCGCACTTCAGTACCTCGGCGGCGATCCGCCGCTGTGTCGCGAGGTCACTCATCGCCTTCCACCTCTTCCTCCTCTTCGGAAACGCTCTCCTTCGCGGCCTTCGGGTTCAGGACCCGGATCCCGCTTGCGAGAGCGGCTGCCTGAATCTCCTCCCGCTTCTTTCCGCCGACTGTTCCCGCAATCCGGATGGCATGCTGCGCGGGATCCAGGTCCGCGAGAGCGGCCGCATTGAACACCAGAACGTCTCTGTAGCCGCTGGGGTGGAGTTCGCGGACGAGGGCGGGACTGCCGTAGCCGGGCGTGGGCAGAGGGCCTTTCGCCTTCAGTTGCCGCCTCAGCTTGTTGTGCTGGCCCCGTGGCTTCCGCCAGACATCGGCGAGTTTCTTCTTCTGGTGCACGCCCCGCCGGCGGAAACGGGTCTCCTTTCCACTGCGTATTCGAATCAGTCGAACTCTGTCGTCTGCCATATCACACCCTCTCCACCAGGTAGATGCCGTCCTGGAACACCCTAGGGTCGCGGTAGCGGATCTTGGTCGCCCGCTCGATCGAGGCGGCGGTGTTGCCCACGGACTCCTTGTCGATGCCGCTGATGGTCACCTCGTCGTTTCCGACGGCGACCTTGACGCCTTCCCGTATCGTGGCGTACCGCGGCTTCTTCTCTCCGAGGAAGTTGTTGATCTCGACCCGGTCCCCCATCACCTTCAGCTGGATGGGGAAGTGGCTGTAGACCACCTTCATGCGGTACTCGTAGCCTTCCGTCACGCCCCGGCACATGTTGCGGATGTGCGCTGCGTAGGTGCCGCACATCGCGATCAGGCTCTTCCTCGTCGATGTGGTGCAGACGGTGCATTCCTTGCCGTTGCACGCGATGACGATTCCGGGATACTGCATCTCGCGCCGTATGACGCCTCGAGGGCCGCTGATGGTGATTCTGCCGTCTTCCTGCGTGATGTTCACCCCCGCAGGTATCTTGATCGTGTGTATCGTTGCCATGCTGCGCCCTCTAGTACACGTATCCCAGCAGTTGTCCGCCGATACCCTTCATCCGCGCCTCCTCGTGGGACATGACCCCCTGCGAGGTGGTCAGGATGAGGATGCCGAAGTTCTTCGCCGGCAGGTACCGCGTCTCCCAAAACTCCATCTCGCCGAGCTCCACGTTGAACCGCGGCGTGATCGAACCGCACTTATTGATCCGCCCGCTGAGCAGGACCCGGAACTGGCCTCCGCGGTGATCGTCGATATACTCGAAGCCGCTGACGTAGCCTCGTTCCTGCATGATCCGAAGCATGGCACCCATGAGCTTGCTCGCCGGCTCCACGATACACTCGGATCTGCCGGTATCGGCCGCGTTCTTGATGGTGCTCATCGCATCGGAGATTGTATCTAGTCGTGCCATGTCTCCCCTCAGGTATACTTCCGAAATCCCATCTGTCGGGCCCACTCGCGGAAACACTGCCGGCAGAGATTGATGTGATACTTGCGCACAAGACCCTGCCTGCGCCCGCAGAGCAGGCACGCGTGTGCCCCGCGCCCGAACTTCTTCTGCTTCTGCTCGTCGCTCATTCTAGAGCACCTCCACCTGGTAGCGTTCTTTCAGATATGCCATCGTCTCTTCCGGCTTCACCCGCTGCTTCTCGGGAAGTCTTTTCTGCTCCATCTTCCGCCGGGCAATGCGGATTCCCCGCCTCTCGATCACCATGTTGACGTCCATGCCGAAGATGCCGATGGCGGGATCGTAGGCCATCCCCGGGAAATCGGTGTGCTCCTCGATCCCGAAGGAGACATTGCCGTCCTTGTCGAACTGGGATGCGGAGAGCCGCCTCTGGTTGATCGCCAGGGCGGTCTGGACGAAGGTCTCTGCGGCTTCTCCCCGCAGGGTCACCTTGCAGCCGATGGGAGCGCCCTTGCGGATGCCGAACGCAGGCTGCGTCCTCTTGGCGATGGTCCGTACGGGTTTGTGGCCGGTGATGGTCCGCATCACGTCTTCGGCCTTCTCGAGCTTGTCGCCGCTCTCCCCGACGCCCATGTGCACCACGACCTTGTCGATGTAGAGCTCCCGCATCGGATTTCTGGCTGCCGTCTCCTGCGTCATGAAGCAATCCCCCATCTCCGGGCTGCGGCTGCATCCCGCCCGATCACGAAGACGTAGGTGCCGATCGTGTCGAAGCGGTTCTTGCCGCTCTCGTCCTCCAGCACGACGCGGTTGGGAACACTCCCCGGCATGGTGGCGATCTCGACGATCCTGCCCACCATGCCCGCGTGCCGCCCCCCGATGACCAGGGCGTAGGCGCCGATCTCGAAGGGGTAGTGCTCCAGGATCTTGAACCGCTCCGGTTCGTCGAGCGCGATCGCGATCGAGTCGCCGGGGCGGTAGGCGTTGTCCGCGAGAATGTTGGCTCCGAAGTGGAGGTTCAACTGCACCTTGCCGCCGGGAATGACGGTCTTTCTGCGGATCTTGGTAAGCCGCACCCGTGCATCCTCCTCCCCGATCTCCTGGGTGAAGAGGTGTCCCT
>JAXDAH010000176.1:0-4391 GCA_034679905.1 Methanomicrobiales archaeon
TCCACTGGCCCTGCCCGACGGAAGACCACCCGGGCACGCCCATCCTGCACCGGGAGAAGTTCGCCGCCGCCGACGGTCTGGGCACGTTCTTCGGGATCGAGTACCGCCCGCCGGCCGAGGTCGCGGATGCGGAGTATCCGTTCACGCTCATGACGGGGCGGCTCCTCTTCCACTACCACACCCGCACCCAGACGGACCGCTGTGCCGTGCTGCACAACGAGGTGCCCGAGTCCTTCATCCAGATCAACACCGGGGACGCGAAGGAACTCGGTATCGCGGACGGCGAGAAGATCAAGGTGCGCAGCCGCCGTGGCGAGACTATCACACGGGCACGGGTGACGGAGGATGTCGCCCCCAAGGTGCTGTACATGACGATGCACTTCAACGAGGGAGCGAACAATCTCACCAATACGGCACTCGACCCGATGTCCAAGATGCCGGAGCTGAAGCACTGTGCCGTAGCCGTCGAGAAGATCGAGGGGGTGAGCTGAATGGCGAAGAAGGGAGATCTGCTCTACGCCTGGACCACCGACGCCGACCTCGCCAAGAAGGCGGAGTGCGGCGGCGCGGTGTCCGCGCTCTGGAAGTTCGCGCTCGAGAACAAGCTCGTCGACGCCGTCCTCGCGGTGAAGAAGGGCTACGACCTCTACGACGCCGTCCCGACGCTGATCACCGATCCGGCCGATATCGACCAGACGGCCGGATCCCTGCACTGCGGGACGCTGCTGCTCTCCAAGGAGGTGAAGAAGTACCTGGACGGCGCGAACAGCTTCCGGCTGGGAATCACCGTCAAAGGCTGCGACGCCATGGGGCTCTACGAGCTCGCCAAGAGAAACCAGGTGAACCTGGACAACGTCCTGCTGATCGGCGTCAACTGCGGCGGGTCGGTCAGTCCGATCACGGCGCGGAAGATGATCCAGGAGAAGTTCGGGGTCGATCCCGACGCCGTCCACAAGGAGGAGATCGACAAGGGACAGTTCATCATCGAGTACGAGGGCGGCCACAAGGGTATCTCGATCGACGAGCTCGAGGAGGAAGGGTTCGGGCGCCGCACAAATTGCCGCCGCTGCAAGATGAAGGTCCCGCGCCAGGCGGACCTCGCCTGCGGCAACTGGGGCGTCATCGGGGACAAGGCCGGCAAGGCAACGTTTGTAGAGGTCTGCAGCGAGAAGGGTGCGAATCTCCTCGAAGCTGCGATGAGCGCCGGCGCGGTCCAGGTCGAACCGGCCAATCCCAAGGGGATCGAGATCCGGGGAAAAGTCGAGAATGCGATGTTCAAGCTCGCCGACAAGTGGCGCAAGAAGGACTTTACCGCTCTCGGCGAGGGCAAGGCGCGGCTGCAGACGATCATGCAGGAGACTTCCAAGTGCATCAAGTGCTACTCCTGTATCGAGCGATGTCCCATCTGCTACTGCGTGGACTGCAGCACCAAGAAGCCCTATCTGGTCCCCCCCGGCGAGCTCCCGCCGAACTTCATGTTCCACCTGATCCGCTTCGCGCATATCTCCGACTCTTGCGTGAACTGCGGCCAGTGCGAGGAGAATTGCCCCATGGAAATCCCCAACTCGCGCTTCATGCACGCCATCCAGGTGGATCTCGAGAAGATGTTCGGTCATGTGCCGGGAGTAGACATGGAGCTTCCCGTCCTTGCACTCGTGGAAGAGCGTTCCGAGCGTGACCGGCTCATTGCAACGGGATCGGACCAGATATTTGACATCTTCAAATAACGGCTCTGTCGAAATCTTCGGCTAGAACATGCTGGCGGCTCTCCGGTATTCTCCGGCGGGGCCTCCTCCCACCCCCTTCGTGCGATAGAGGAGTTTCTGGATTTCGCAATCCCATACAGGTCTATCACACATTTCCCCTCCCCCAGGAGAGGGGGCGGCCCGGAGAGGGCTGTGAGGAGGGGTGATTTGAATTCAAATCATTGCTACGAACAGGTGAATACGCCGGAGGACTTTTCTCAGAGGGAAAAGTTACGGAGGGACCTGGCATGGCCACTCTGGCTATCCCCTGGCAGGAGCACTCTTTCTTATGGATCTGTGGACGTTCGGTTCGTGGGCGGCTGCAGAGCGCACACACCTCTTTGTATTAACGATTACAATCGGATTCATGCCTTTGCAGCGCATGCCGGGCTTGTCAGCGAATCGGGGTAGAGCGATGGCTGCCGGAACTCCGCTGTACGCTGGACCGACGGATATACGCCTCGAGTGTAAAATGGTACACTCGCCCGGTTCCCGTACCGCTACGGACAGCACGGTCGCACGACGGGATCGGCTGGGGTCTGCAGCACGGCAGGGCGGCGAGACCGATGCCGGTACCCTGTCCCTGTTACGGTGCAGAGGTGATGCAATGAACGGGATTCTAACGGAGATTTCCTGACGACGACTGCGCGACCCGCACAGCGGTCGCCTTCATGGACGCCCAGACCTCGCGCCCCTCCCGGAGATCGAGGTTGCGTGCCGACCGTACGGTGATGCTGGCCGCTATCGGGATGCCGGCATCGATCTCCACCTGCACGAACGGCGGCATCTCTTCGAGGTGCGTGATCGTCCCGCGGAACGTATTCCGGGCACTCGTATTCCGGGGAGCGTCGAGAGACACGGTTACGTCTTCAGCCCGGAACATCACCCGAACTGCCGTTCCGGCCGGAAGGCGGGTGAGAGCGGTGACGGTCACGCCGCCCACGTCGATGGAAGCCTCGCCCTGGTCAATCCCGGTGATGGTCCCGGCATACCAGTTCTCGATTTTCTTTGCTATCGTGCCTCTGTGCATCACGGATACCTGGCCGCGCAGGGATTCGACGTCGTCCATGTTGTGCGTGACCAGTATGCATGGTATCTGCTGTTCATCGACCAGATCCGAGATATACCTCGTGACCGTGCCGATGACCGACTGGTCGAGCGCCCGGAACGGTTCGTCGAGGAGCAGCAGCTGCGGGTCGATTGCCATGGCCCGACCGAGCGCGACGAGCTGCTGCTGCCCTCCGGAGAGCTGACTGGCCTTGAACCGCTCGATGTGCCCGAGATTCAGCTGCTCGATAAGGGACTGTACCCTGTCGTCGACTGTGGATCGCGGCATCCTCCGCGCTGCGAGCCCGTATGCGATATTGTCGCGGACGGTGAGGTGGGGGAAGAGCGCTGCACGCTGGAGCACGTACCCGATCCGGCGCTCCTCCACCGGTACGTCGATACGCTTATCCATATCGAGCAGCGTCCTCCCATTGAGGGATATGCGGCCTGTATCGGGTACGATCAGGCCTGCGATGATGTGGAGGAGCGTCGTCTTGCCGGCGCCGTTGCCACCAGTGAGGCAGTGGATCTCCCCGTCCTCCACCGCGAGATCCACGTCCAGTCTGAAGTCCCGCAGCCGTCGCGCCATCGTCGCTTCAAGCATACGCTCTCCTCCCGGCGAGGACGCGGATCGCCGCCATGATCCCGAACGAGATCAGGACGAGCAGGATCGATATCGTGATGGCGAGATCGAAATCGCCCTGCATGGTGCTGTAGATCGCCAACGGCATGGTCTGGGTGACGCCGGGCAGGTTCCCCGACACCATGATGGTCGCCCCGAACTCCCCGAGGGCGCGGGCAAACGTCATGATCGCTCCTGAGAACAGGCCTTCTGCGGTCAGAGGAAGCACGATCGTGAGGAATACGCGCAGCGGCGAGGCTCCCAGCGTCCGGGCGGTCTGTTCGTAGGCCGGATCCAGCTGCTCGTCCAGGGCCTTCGCCTGCCGCAGGTAGAAGGGGGCTGCGACGAAGATCTGCGCCATGATGACGGCGAGGGTCGTGAACGCGATATCGATCCCGATCACATGCAGGTACTTCCCGACGAGGCCCATCCTGCCGTAGAGGAGCAGGAGCGCAAGGCCGGCGACGGCGGGCGGCAGCACCAGCGGGAGATCGATGATGACGTCGATCAGCCGCTTCCCCGGATAGTCCATGCGTGCGTGGAAGTAGGCTGCCGGCGTCCCGACCAGAACGATGATGCAGAGCGAGATGCAGGATGTCCAGAGGCTCAATGTGAGTGCTTCGGCGACGATGGGGTCCGTCACGGATGCGAGGAACATCTCCGGGCTGGTGCGCAGGAACAGAGCGACGATCGGCAGGAGCAGGAACGCCGCTACCAGGAGGATCGTGGCGAAGGCAGCCAGATGTGTCATCGGGATCCGGCGCCATACGCCTTTTTGAGCCAGGCCACGGCGGAAATCGGCAGGGACGGAATCCTCCCCTGCCCGAGCACCGGCTCCCGATGGCAATGCATCCCCCTCCTCAGAGGGATCGGAATCCGAAGTCCGCCAGGATCTGCTGTCCTTGAGCAGACAGAACGAAATCCTCGAATTTCTGAGCGGCGTCCTGCCTGGTGCTCGATGCCAGGATCCCGATGGT
>JAXDAH010000177.1:0-9790 GCA_034679905.1 Methanomicrobiales archaeon
CCGATCTTATCGCTTCTACCCTGCTTACGGGCAAGCCCCCCAAGGTGCTACAAGCCATTCGGTTCAAGCCTAAAGGGATCCAGGATGGCTTGAACGCCTCTGAGATCCTCGGCATTCCCATCGACCCGTCCCGGGATAACCTGGTCCAGCGCATCGTGGAGGAGCGGCAGCGGGTCAAGACGGAGATGAAGGAGATGGAGAAGCGGGGGGTGGATAAGAGCAGCCCCGAATATAAGGCGCTCGACAGTCGGCAAAAAGCCCTGAAGATCGTGGCCAACGCGATGGGGTATGGCATCTTTATCGAGCTCAATCCGGAGGATGAAGAGAGCGACCTAGAGGTCTACGGTCTTCGTCCCTATACGGCTACGGAGCGGTTCGAGCAGCCCGGGGTGTATTATCACCCCCTCGTGGGCGTGATGATCACGGCGGCCTCGCGGTTGTTCCTTGCCATGGCGGAGGCCAAGTTGACAGAACTGGGCGGGACCCATGCCTATATGGATACCGACAGCATCTTCGTTCCGCCAGAGTATGCAAGCGCGCTCACCGAGTACTTTCAGGTGTTGAACCCTTACGACCGTCCCGATATTTCCCTCCTCAAGGTGGACATCGAGGATGTCTGGTTCTATGGCATCTCCTCGAAGCGGTATGCGCTCTACGACTACGAGAACGGCAAGATCATCTTCCGTAACAAGGACGGCGACTGGTCATTCAAAACACATGGGCTGGGTCACCTCATGAGCCCGGTCCCGAACCGTGAGAAGGATCCGAACGCCGAGCCGTGGGAAGGCGAGATCTGGCGGGATATCCTCTACCTGCACTACGGCCAGATCACAATGGTGGATATCGCGGAGAAGTACTGCAACCTGTATGCTGTCTCGAAGATGTCGGTGAGCACCCCTAACCTGTTAAAGTGGTTCGATGACCTCAACGCGGGGAAGCCCTGGGATGATTGGATCAAGCCCTACAACTTCTTCAATGTAGGGTTTGCATGGCGCAAGGAGAACGGAAAGGCTGTGAAGCCGATAGCGCCCTACTCGAAGGAGCCGCAAATGGCCGTATATAAAGAGTTCATCGACCGTGAGACCGGGGAAACCAAGCTGGGCGAGGAGTACTGGAAGCCTCTGAGCGATACGATCCGCGACTATGTGAACCACCCCGAGTACAAGTTTGAGGGCGATATAGGCAACTTGCGAAGGCAGCATATCTACGCGGATGGGGTCATCATCCAAGGGAAAGAGGCCAACAACATCGAGGAGCAGCCGATGGAAGTGACCCTTCCCCAGGTGTTTAAGAATAAGAAGGAGATCATCGAGAAGATCCTGGCTCTCTCTCAGAAGGAGGCCGAGAAAGCCGGTGTAGAGAGGGGGGGGCTTCAAAAAGATCAAAGATCGAATCCGGGAGACATTGGATATCCGTTTAAATACACCCGCTGTAAAGAGGTTGGTTGACTATATTTCTACGCATTAAACATTAATTATCTTTTTACCAACAAAGGATAGATATTTAGTAACAATATCCCGATAAATAACCTTAGATATCATGTCCTAGGTTAAAATCAAAGTACGGTGGCACTCTTTCTCGAATTTTGGCTATTGATACCTCGCATCTTTCCACAATTTCTTGAAGATCGCTGCGATAAGCCATTTTTATAATTCCTTCTAATGCCTGAACTACATCCTCTCTTTTATCTATCAGATCAAGACTGTCATCGGGATCAGTTTCATCTCGAAATTCTCCATCGGCGGCCCTAATCCCCAATCCTTCTAACATTTTTATGACTTTATTAGCTAATTCGATATCCCTATTCTTAACTGCAGAAAGTCCACAACGCCCTACATTGCCACAGATAAGCTTTGAAAAGGGACCAAACCATCTAAAGTTGTTTTTATGATGGATTACAGGACCTAAAATATAATTTTCTAATACATTCATTCCAATAAGATATGTAGAAAACCCTGAATTATCTATTGCTCGAACAGTAATATCAAAGATACTTTGAAGAGTGTAAACCTCATTTTCTTTCCAATATCGTGTTTCTTTAATCTTTCCATAAGCCATAACTTGGACAAAATGCTCTGGAATAAGAAGGGTCATTGTATTCCATAGGTAGGGTCCAAGCACAACGAGGGTGAAGAGTCCTAAAAAAATTGTTATTGAGATAAGCAGTATATCTGTTTGATTTCCATCCGTTAAAGGCACTGTTCTTAATGTTAACAATTCGAAAGCTATAGCAATAATATAAATTACTAATAGAATCCACAGGTCGAAATAGTATTTAATTGACGAGACAGTATTGGATGAATATTGAGGTACCAAGAGTTGCATTGCGATAAGGGTTAAAGTCACAATAATTGCTATTGTAGCGAATTGCCCTTGGATTAAAGCGCTCAATAGATATCTTGCACTATCAACAGTTATTGGGAGTGGAGACAAAGATATTTGAAGACAATAAACTATTAAAAGCGTTCCTCCAAAAGCACCAATATACATAAGCGCGCTTATTTGCCAAGGAAGCCGCATGTGGAGTTGCCGTAGTTCTGTTAAGATAGGATTAAAAAGAACGCCCCCTAGGATTAGTAAACTAAAGGGTATTATTACCGTCCAAAATATTAGCCACCATAAGAAGTATAATGCATAACTGGGTACCTTTGCCCAAGAGACAAAGACGAGAATTATGAAAACCAATGTCAGGGCAATGTAGGCATCTAGTAGTATGCGGCTCCAATAAATACCTTGAATCCTTCCTTGATAAGTCACTAAAAGGGACTATTCTGGAGCACTGTTAAATCCTTTGGTATTATGTGTTGGGTTATAAGACAGCGAAAAAATTGATAAGAGGATGGCCTCAAACAGTAATAGCTTAACATTAACTTAAAGTTAACAAGGGTTGAATTTTCCGGACTTACCTATAACCCCGCATCTCTTATAACGGTTACAGATAAGGGGAAAATGGCACCCTATATCGCTGTGATGTCAGAGGTAAGAGTAGTAAAATTCGCAGATGGCTATCAGTATTTGAATGGTCAGAATAGTCAAAGCCGAACATCGCACACGGATGCAGTCAATCCATGAAAGGATCGCGAACGTCCCGTGCCACGAACGGATGCGGGATACTACGGATGTGATGTACCAATATGTACAGGCATCGAGAAGACGAAGCTGCTGGAATGGCAGAAATACACACAGGTGCCCTCCACACTGTGAAGATGGCCAGAGGATCCGTTTCTCCCCATAAAATCTATGCCTGGGTGGAGACCGTCGATAGAGTAAATGGGGGAATAGAGGCGGGCTGGTTTGACTGGAGCGGTGAGAGTGGATGATCGATTGGCTCTGGCTGGTAACCCTGGCGTCCCTGATCGGGACGGTTGCCAACATCTACAAGAAGGCCTGGGGATTTCTTCTCTGGCTGTTCACGAGCGCCACCTGGACGGTGGTCGACTACAGGATGGGAAACTACCCGCAGGCGGCCCTCTTTTTCGTCTACATGCTGTTATCTGTATGGGGATTGTGGAAGTGGCGGACGGAGACGCAGGATGGAAAGGCGGGGCCATAGGCAAGGTGAAAAAATGCCCCATATATCGTCTGCGACGTCGCCTGATAGCGGTCAGGTGAAGAAGAACGTCGGGCCCTTCCCGACCTACGACTCCAGCCGGATGCATACTTGGTTGGGGAGGATGGAAGCGAAACCTCCTGTGGGCAACGCTCCCATCGATGTCGTTACGGATAGGGATAGCCGAAGAATAGGTAATAGCCTATGCTTATTGTAATGGCCCCGTTGCGCCTCTCGCACGTCTCTTCCCCAATCGGCTGGTATCGAACCCATTAGCTGGAATTTAGTCCGTGTAGACTAAAGAATTCAGATTTATTGTTAAAGATGTACTCAATGTGCCAGCTGCCCGGCATTCTCAGCCAAGCAAATCCATGGAAGAAACGGTGCCAACCGAAAAAAGCTGCCTGGCTTCTTATCGCACTCCTTCCAGGGGTGAAAGTGTTTTAGATCCGATCACGGTTCAATCGACATCGTGATGCAGTTGTTCCAGGCACACCGCAAAGGCAGGACCGCCCATCCGATGGTCGAGGCAGGGTGAAGCGATTGCATGACGATAACGGGCAGTCAGAATGCAGCGTAAAAGCGATGGATGTGTTGATAAACACTTGAAAGGCTATCTTGAGCTGAAGGGTGGTGATATCGCGTTCCTAAAGAATCAAACAGCACTCCAAGATACATGCAGATATTGCGTCTGGCTTACGGGACCGGGCATATTCAAAGCAGATAACACGGAGCATTTTTCACATGCAGTAGCGGGGAACGTTATTGATAGCTAGGCTGAAAAGCAATAAACCGCCTTGCCATAATCCATGGTCACTTTTATTAAAAAAATACCGGTCAGCCGTTCTCTCGCATGCTTGTTCATCGCGAACTGTTCGGATATTCTTCAGAGTAATGCAGGGTCTCTTACGAGAACCCCGTTTTCTTCCGCCCTGTATAGGAGATATTCTGGATCTTCGCATATCTTCGGTGTTCGGCCGTTCCATTTCGTATTCGGACTTGGCGAAGATCCAGAGCCCCCTTCTTCCAGCGAAGGCAATGCGCCAGCTCCTGTGACTTGTAACTTGATAGTGCTCCACATACCATCCTCTCCTCGGCACGCTCCGACTCTTCCTGTCGGTTAGAGAACGCCGATAATGGCCGCCGCGGCACGATATCGGGCTTTTGCGGGAGCGTCTCCTGCCGCCGTCTCCCCGATCGCGCGTTTCCAGCAGGAATTTTCCAGATCCTCTGAGGTAGACGCCGTATACGATGCGTGGAAACCGTGCCTCAGGTGCCGCCCTGTGTCCCCGGCGATTGTGGAGACGCCTATCCGGTGACGAGGGCCATGGTAAATCCAGCGCAGCGCCGGCTCCAGGGTATCGGGGAGGTCAACCGAAACGGCCTTCACGACGGACCGACAACCAAGCCTGCAGCATGGATTTCTTCGAGGAGGTCTACCGCGGCACCCCGCCGTGGGATATCGGCAGGCCGCAGCGGGAGTTCGTACGCCTGGAGGAGTCGGGGAAGATCGCCGGCGCCGTGCTGGACGTGGGGTGCGGGAGCGGGGAGAACGCGCTCTTCCGGACCGGCCGCGGCCCCCCGGGCGTGGGGGTGGCCTCGGCCCCGACGGCGATCGCGATCGCCCGCAGGCGGGCAGCAGAACGGGGCCTCGCCACAACGTTCCTGGTGATGGACGCTCTCGACCTGCAGGGGATCGGCAGGACCTTCGATACCGTCGTCGACTCCGGCCTGTTCCACACCCTTTCGGATCCGGATCGGCCACGGTTTGTCCGGAGCGTTGCCGGTATTCTGAGGCCGGGAGGGACCTATTACATGCTCGCCTTCAGCGACCTCGAGCCGGGGGACTTTTCCCTTCCCCGCCGCGTAAGCAAAAAGGAGATACGGGCTGCCTTCTCGGAGGGGTGGCGAATCGATGGGATCCGGGCAGCGATCTTCGAGAGCCGCATACGTCCGGAAGGTTCCCGGGCATGGCTGGCGTCGATCACCCGGGCATGACAAGGATCGTCGATGCAGGAGTGCAGGGTAAGATCGCGCCCATACTCCGATCGCGGTGCCAGAGGTCAAGCAGGTTCTAATGCGCCTCACCGTCTCAACCAGATTCTGCACAGCCAAGTGCGGTCTCTGTCCCTCTAGCCATGGTTCGGGCAAGTGCTTCTCGGAAGCATAATGGCAGGAGATGCATGTGTGTACGATAGATATCAATATTCTAATCCGGTTGATCTACTACACGTCTATCCAGGGGAGCGGTTTCGGACGGGAGGTATATTTTTGATATCTCAGAGGCAATGCATGTGAACTGATATCCACCTTTACTCTACCGAAGTTGAATGACGATATCCCCTGAAAAAGATACGGAGAGATTGATCCAGCGAACGGAGGACGAGAAGACCTATACCTCCGCAGAAGTGGAACGGCTCGTTCGGGATCGAACAGCGGATCTGCAGAGTTCTCATGCTGCGCTCCATGCCAGACTCGCGGAGGCCGAAGAGACGCTGGGTGCGATCCGCCGGGGGGAGATCGATGCCATCCTGGCCTCCACGAACGATGGAGAGAAGGTCTTCACGCTCCGGAGCGCCGAGTATCCCTATCGGGCAGTCGTCGAGCAGATGCAGGAGGGGGCTGTGAACCTCGCAGCCGACGGCACGATCCTCTACTGCAATCGAAGCTTTGCCCGCCTTCTCCGGGAGCCGCCGCAGACGATCGTCGGGCAGTCCATCCGGCAGTACATACCCGGTTCCGACCAGGAACGGTTCTCGGCGTTATGGAAGAGAAGTCGCGATGGCAGGAGGCACGGGGAGGTGCTCCTCAAGGCACGGGGGAGGGACGCAGTACCGGTGTCGCTCTCCATCAACCCACTGCGGCTGGAGGAGGCCCGGGTCTTCTCGGTCGTGGTGACGGATCTGACCGAACGGAAGCGAGCGGAGCGGGCGCTGCAGCACGCGAACAGCGAACTTGAGAAGAGAGTGCAGGAACGAACAGCGGAACTGACCCGATCGACGGCCCGGCTCCAGGAGGCGATGCGGCAGGCCCAGTCCGATGCCGAGGAGATAACGACGATAAACGAGGAGCTCCGCCTGTCCAACGAGGAGTTGAACCGGATCAACCAGGCATTGTCCGATACGAACGAAGCGCTGCTGGAGGCCCAGAAACACGCTGAAACTCAGCACCAGCGCGCTGAGTTCGAGCGGCAGCGGTACTACGATCTCTTTGAAGCCGCCCCGGAAGGCTACCTGGTGACGGACAGGAACGGAACGATCGCGGAGGTCAATGTCGCTGCAGCATCCCTCCTTGCCATCCATCCGGCGAGCCTGGCCGGCCGAAACCTGATCCAGTTCATCGCCGGAGAGAGGAGCGGGGAGTTCCTGACCCGACTGGCTCGAGCGGCAGGCGGTGAGACGCAGCAGGACTGGGAAGCGCAACTCCAGCCACTCGAAGGTGCGGTGGTGGACACAGCTGTGAGCATCGCACCGTTGCGACCCGGAGAAGATCGGCAGCTGCTGCTCCGCTGGACGATCCGGGATGTCACAGAGCGGAAGCGGGCCGAGGATGCGTTGCGGGAGAGCGAGGAGCGATATCGGGCGTTCTTCAACAACAGCATCGACGCACTTCTCATCACGGTTCCCGACGGCGGTATCGAAGCCGCCAATGCCGCGGCCTGCCAGCTGTTCGGAATGACCGAGGCCGAACTCATCGCGGGCGGACGGAATGCGGTCGTCGATCTCCTCGATCCGCGACTCGGGCCCGCTCTGGAGGAACGAGCGAGGACGGGTCGATTCCGGGGTGAACTCAATTTCAAACGCCGGGACGGAACCAGCTTTCCCGTCGCTGTCTCAAGTGCCATCTTTACCGACCGGGACGGAAGAGCGAAGACGGTGATGATCCTGCGGGACATCACCGAGCACAAGCGTCTCGAACAGGCGCTGCGCAGGAGCGAGGAGCGGCAGGCATTCCTGCTGCGGCTGAGCGATACACTCCGTCCGCTTGCCGACCCCGTCCAGATCCAGGGCGAGGCGGCACGCATCCTGGGCGAACATCTGGACGTCGCCCGAGTGGCCTACGGCGAGGTGACGGCCGACGATGCCTGCATCATCGTCGAGCGCAACTATGTCGCGCCCGGCGTCCCGCTGGTCACCGGCCGGTTTCGAATGGCCGACTACGGCCCCGATCTTCTCTCGGCGCTGGACGAGGGCCGCACGATCGTCGTGGCGGATATCCCATCCTCGACCGCGCTCTCGGAAGCCGAACGGGCGGGATACGCGAGCCTCGGCATCGCCTCCCTGATAGGCGTACCGCTGATCAAGGGCGGCAGGTTCGTGGCAGAACTCGTCGTCCATCACACGTCGCCGCGGCAGTGGACTGGGGATGAGATCCGGCTGATGGAGGCGACGGCCGAGCGCACCTGGTCGGCGGTCGAACGCGCCCGCGCCGAAACGGCCCACCGTGAGAGCGAGGAGCGCCTTCGAGCTGTAGTGGAGAACTCCCTGGATGCCGTCTACCGGCGCAACCTGCAGACGGACAAGTACGACTACATGAGTCCGGTCATCGAGCAGATCCTGGGCTTCACCGCAGAAGAGATGCAGGCGATGCGCATCGACGAGGTGATCGACCGCATGCACCCTGACGAGCGGCGCCCCATCGAAGCGGCGATCGCGCATGCCGCTACCGTCGGTCGGGGGTCCCTGGAGTACCGCTTCAGGGCCAAGGACGGGCACTACCGCTGGCTCTCCGATCGCTTCACGGTCATCCGCGATGCCGAAGGGCACCCGCTCTTCCGGGGCGGTGTGGTGCGGGATGTGACCGAGAGCAAACGTGCCGATGCGGAGCTGAAAGAGTATGCCGAGCGCCTCAAACAGAGCAACGAGGATCTGGAGCGGTTTGCCTACATCTCCTCCCACGACTTGCAGGAGCCCCTGCGGACCATGGTGACGTTCTCCCAGCTGCTCGACCGCCGCTACCGGGGCCGGCTCGACAAGGACGCCGACGAGTATCTCCACTATATCACGGGCGCCGGGAGACGGATGCAGCGTCTCATCACCGATCTGCTGGAGTTCTCCCGGGTCAATACGAAGGGGGCCAAGCTTCGCTCCACGGATGCAACAACGATCCTGGAAGAAGCCCTTGCATTTCTCCATGCAAAAACCCATGAAAACGGGGCAGAAGTCACCTGCGACCCCCTTCCGATGGTGATGGCCGATGCCGTCCAGCTCCGTCAGGTCTTCCAGAACCTGATCGGCAATGCCATCAAGTTCCGGAGACCCGATGTTCATCCCGCCATCCACATATCGGCTGAACGCAGAAACGGGATGGTCCAGTTCTCGGTGGCGGATAACGGCATCGGGATCGAACCGCAGTACTACGAGAAGATCTTCGTCATATTCCAGCGGCTGCATGGCCAGGAGACGTACGAAGGGACCGGCATCGGGCTGGCCCTAGTGAAGCGGATCGTGGAGCGGCACGGCGGGGGAATCTGGGTGGAGTCGGAGCCGGGGAATGGGACGACGTTTCACTTCACGCTACCGGCTGCAGCGTGAGGAGAACAATATCAAGGTTTCTGGCTCTGTCGATATCCGCATCGAGGTTGACGGCTTTCTGGTATTCACGGGGAAGGGCAAAGACCCCCCCGCACTATCGGGCGACAGAGAGACTCCTGAATTTCCGGCCCCTACGGGCCTATCGCACCAGCCTCCTCCCCGCACTGCGGTGCAGGGCCGGATTGCCCCTCATTCCGCAAAAATCACAGCCATATCGCGTATTTCGGCCCGTTTCGGAGCTGCAGCCGGTAAAAATTATTGGTCATTTCCCAGGGGAGCGGCAACCAGCCTCGGTACGGCGGGCGCAGAGCGATGGATATCCTGTATCGTAGCCTCCTGCAGAACGCTCCCCGTTCTGCAGCGGCTATCCGCCGGCAGAGACACGATAGATCTCCCCCCGCCCGCTGTTGTTGCCCATCCAGACGATCTCGCCATCGGAAACGTCCGGATAGGCTTGATCGTACGGATCCTGTGTGAGCGGAGTCTCCGTTCCGCCGGTGATATTGTACACGTAGATGTCGCGGTTCCCGCTCCGCAGGTCCGAGTAAACCACGAGGTTTCCATCGACCGCAACAGAGTCAGGACGTGCGGATTCTGCGGTTATCGGTGCCGTGGTATTCGCCGTCACGTCGTGGAGGTATACGGCGCTCCGATTCCCGAGGATGCCGATCCAGGCGACGTACCGCCCGTCGCTCGAGACGTCGGG
>JAXDAH010000178.1:0-5586 GCA_034679905.1 Methanomicrobiales archaeon
CCCACACGGGAGCAGCGGAGAGTGCGGAGCGTGGAGCTCGTCATGGGAACCGAAGGGCTGATGGAGGAGCTGCTGGTTCAGGACAGAATATTTTTCTTCTCCCCCGACAGGAGTGTCGGCTACCAGATCGGCCCGAAGTTCCTGGGTGTCAACGTCCTGAAGCCCTATCCCTCCTGGCAGCGGTTCCGCCCCCGGATCGAGCATGCCATCCGCACACTGTCTGAAACTGTGGACATAAAGGGGCTCTATGGCATGAGCCTGCGCTACATCAATCTCATCCAGGCGCCCGGCCTCGACGTCAACCCGGAGGAGTACTTCGAGTTTCTCCCCCGGTTCGGCGCGGGATTTCCGGTCCATGCCGACAGTTTCATGGTCGGCGCGGAACTGCCCTTCTTCGACGGCCAGGATGCCTGTCGCATCGAGGTGAGCGACGGCATCCCCAGCATGCCGGAGTCGACCGCCTTCCTCCTGAACATCGAGTACTTCCTCGCCGAACCGGAGTCCGTCCCCATCGATTCGGCGATGGACTGGCTCGACCGGGCTCACGCCAGGACCATCGAGCTCTTCGAGGCCAGCATCACGGAGAAAGCACGGGAGCTCTTCGGGATTGCTGCGGAGGCGGAGGCGGCAGCTGGCGAGGCTGCCTGAGTGCGGGGATCGGGCATCCAGGCACTTTTTTTCCGTTCTGCTATTCGTGCAGCCGAACGCTTGCGGCGGGATGGTGCCGCTTCACTACCGCCGCAGCTGGCTCAGGAGATGCTCCACCGCAGCAGGATCGGCCATCTCGCTGAACTGGGCAGAGGTTCTCGCATCCACATGTCGGTCGAGCGCCTGCATCTCCGCCCGGGGATCCAGCAGCTCGCTCATCGCGAGCGCCGCATGACGGGGTGCGTCGGCGCCCTTCGAGTAGGCGGTTCCCCGGATCAGCGGCTCGAGCAGATCCAGGTTGTCCGGCACCTCCTCCCTGACCTTTAAAAACGTCAGCAGTCCCAAAAAGTTTGCTCCATTCCGCTCTCATCTAATAATTCTAATTACTCATTAATTAATATTTCTATTTTTAATAATCCTATAATTTTATAATTTATTGAATTCTATTACATATTTTTGCTTATTATCCCGATCAGGGCCTTTGATAGCCCTATGCTCTTCTCCACGTCCACCATGAGGGTATCCAGCCGCTCCGCTCCCTCGATCGGGGTGGGATCCCGGGTGTCCTGGACGAAGAGATCCGTGAACTCCTCGTAGAGCCTGAACGTCCCGAGGGAGCTGGCCTCGCACCCCCAGGCTCGCATCAGCTCCGCGGCCGGTCCGCTCACCGGGCGGTCGCCGATGAACGGGCTGACCGCCACCACGAACACGTTGCGGAGCGCCGGGATGACACCCTCGCACTCGAGAATGGGAGAGATGGAGGTCACCGGGTTGCTGGGGCCGATCACTACGGCATCGCTCTCCTCGATGGCAGCGATCACCGCATCCGTCGCAGCAGGGCGATCCCGGCTCTTCCGCAGGACATCCTGCACCGCGAGCTGCCCCCGGTGCTTCACCCAGTACTCCTGGAAGTGGAGCAGCCCCTGCTCTGTCTGGATGCAGGTGGTCACCGCATGGTCGGACATGGGCAGGATCCGTGCCGCCACACCCAGCCTCTGCGCGAGCACGGCTGTACATTCGGTGAGCGTCTTCCCCTCGCGGAGCAGGTTGCCCCGCAGGATCTGCATGGCGCGATCTCGGTCCCCGATGCGGATGAACTCCTCCCCGCCCAGTTCCCGTAACGTCTCATGCGTGTTGAAGGTGTCATCGCGGATGCCCCACCAGGTCTCCGTGTTCAGGATGCCGCCGAAGAGGTAGAGAACGGTATCCACATCGGGGGAGATGTGGTTGCCCGAGATCCAGATGTCCTCGGCGGTGTTGACGATGACGCTGATCGCAGCGTCCCCCAGCACCTCCCGCATGCCGCGGAGGAGCTTGGGCGTGCCGGTGCCTCCCGATAAGAATGTTATCATCAGCAGTACATGCGTCATTCGATTAAAGAATCTGCATCATTTCACTCGAGTCGAGAGCAGCATCGATTCTGCCGTTGCACCTTGGCACGGCGGCAGATCGTGTCGCCGCGATACCCTGTCGCACGTTCAAGTTTTCGACTGCGCTGTCATCCTGCCCCGGTAACATTTATCATCCTTATGGTCCGAATGGTGCGTACCCCTCTACAGGGTGAGCGGTATGGAGAGGTTGATCGGCGAAGTGACACATTACTTTCCCCGGATCGGGGTCGCTGCCGTGCGGCTCGACGACGATCTCAACTCCGGGGATGCGGTGATGGTGCGGGGCGACCAGACGAACTTCAGCCAGACGGTGAGCTCGATCCAGCTGGAGCACCAGACCGTCTCCCGTGGCCTCAAAGGACAGGAGATCGGCGTGAAGGTGGAGCGGAGGGTTCACAGCGGAGACAGAATCTACCGGATGGTCTGAAGTTCTCCCCGCAGGTGCATGCAGTTTCGGGAGAGCGAAGACATGCACCCCCGCGTGAGGACATCTGCCATCATCGCGATAAGGCTCCCACGGCGGCTGAACGGCGAATCCCGAACGGCGGTATCCGTAGCGCACGGGAGATCCACGAACAACCTGCGCATCGGTTACTGGCAGAATCCGCAATAGCCTGCGGGAAGGAGGTCCCTTTCCACGATAAAACAGTGGACCTCAAAGGTTCAAGGCAGCCGATCCCGATGAAGGGTATCGCACGCGGGGGTGGGGGAACGGAGAGCCCCTCCCCCTCTTGCTATAGGAGGTTGAACGGTGAGCAGAAGATTGCATGGCGATCTTGAGCGACCGTGTCCGCAATCTCGCATACCGCCACCGCGGCCGAGAGGAGAACAGCATTCCTGAGAAGGCTCTGTCGCACCCTGTGGAAGGGTCTGCTCGTGGTGCGCAGTATATCCCTTGATGCGACAGGTCTGTGGGGGTGATCCGCCGATAGAAGGGCGTTTATAGTAGAACCCATCAATCCCGAACGCATACCCCCGTCCGATCCTTCTATGAGAGGCCGTATCGCATGTGGTTCCTCCCGAAGATATGCCATCCCCGACCTCCCGATCCGGGATGCCTCTAACCTGTTGTGAGATTAAAGGCACGACCTCGCCCGGGGGATGTGCGAAGGGGCCTGTCGTACGTGTCTGCCTGCATTCCCGTTGCCCGGCTGCCCGTCGGACGGGATCGTGCCTGCCGGCAGAGTATGGGAAGGGTTATTATCTCCGGTTCCCTGGAGATTCTCATATGCCGCTGCCAGAGCCCTACGGCGTCACGCCGGAGATCTCGAGGAGGATCATGATAGCCGTAGCGGGGCGGTGCGAGCTCTGCCAGGAGGTGTGCAGCATGCCAGATCTTCAGATTCATCATATTCCCGCCGGGAATTATGCCGACCTGCAACGAAACATGCTGATCCTCTGCCGGCTCTGCCACATCCACGTGCACGCCCTGCCGGCCACCGCAGAGCAGCAGAGAGCATGGGCGGATCGCCGCCCCATCGGGACGAGGAAGTTGATCCGGAAGATCATGGGATACCGTCTGGAACCCATTATTCCGCCGGATCCAGGAGATCCGGCGGATCTCTTCGCGGAGGCCGCCCGCAGCTGGGGGCTCAACGGGTCGGGCTGAAGCTACAGGGCGATCTGCGGTGTTCTGAAGGGTGCGGCGCCCCCTCTGCTCGGGACGTCTTCGCTCGCGGCGGCATCCTGCCGGCTGTCGCTATGGCGCCCACCCCGCCCCCCGAGGGGGAGGTAAGGCGAGGAGCCGCAGGCACGGGCGAGCCCGGCTCCCGCACCGAACTCCCCTGCAGGTGCCCCGTCTCGGATACCGTTATTATACTCCCGTGCAGATATACCTGTATAAAGAGGTGACGGGGGCCGGGCGACCCGCACGGCCCGTCCCGACCGCTGGGCTGCTTATGAAGATCATCAAGGATCCGGTGCACGGTTTCGTCGAGGTGGACGACAACGCTCTTCTGCTGCTCGACTCCCCTCCTCTGCAGCGGCTCCGGTACGTCAAGCAGCTCGGGTTCACCTACCTGGTATACCCCGGAGCGATCCACACGCGGTTCGAGCACTCGCTCGGAACCATGCACCTTGCGATCCTGATGTGCCGCAAGCTCTCCCTCTCCCTGGACGAGACGCTCCTCGTGTCATCCAGCGCGCTGCTCCACGACATCGGACACGGCCCCTTCTCCCACGCCCTCGAACCGTTCATGCGGGAGTTCCTGGGCTGGGGACACCTGGATGCTGGCGCCCGGCTCATCCGGGAAGGGATCGTCGCCGACCTGCTCGAGCATGCGGGGATCGATCCCCGGGAGGCGGCGGAGATGGTGAGCGGCCGCCACCCCCTCTCCGGCATCATCCACGGCGACCTGGACGTGGACCGCATGGACTACCTCCTGCGGGACGCCCACTATACTGGCGTTCCCTACGGGACGGTGGACGCCCACCGCCTGATCCAGGGGACCATCCGAACCGACGCGGGGATGGTCCTGGACGAGAGCGGGATCCACGCGGCCGAGTCCCTGCTGATCGCACGGACGCTGATGCGCCCGTCTGTCTACTTTCACCACGTCAGCCGTATCGCGGAGAGCATGCTGACGTATGCACTGGAGGAGCATCTGCAGGAGGGTGGCGAGATCGCCGCCCTGATGGGGATGGACGACGCCGAGTTCCTGCTCGAACTGCGCCGCTCCCGGAGCGCGACGGCGAGGCAGATGGCCGAGGCCGTGTACCGGCGGCAGCTCTTCAAGCGGGCCCTCTACGTGGGGAGCGACCGGGTGAATGCCGCGGCGCTCCAGAGCGAGAGCAGTTTTGCGTCCTCGCGACGGTTCGCCCGGGAGATCGCCACTGCTGCCGCCCTGGACGAGGGAGAGGTGCTCGTGGATATTCCACCGATCCCGCAGGACATGGTGGTTCAGGTGCGGGTCCAGAACCGGCACACGGCGTCGGTCCTGGAGGAGCTCTCCCCCCTGGTCACCACGCTGAACGAGACGCGGAGACAGCAGTGGCGCATGGGCGTCTATGCGCCTGCACGGCATCGCGAGAGTGTCGAGGCGGCCGCGGCGGAGATCTTCCACGTGAAGAAGCCCACGCGGCAGGATAAACTACCGGTAGGGTGAAGAGTACAGGAGAAGGCATGGAGAGAGAGTTCGTCATCGGGGTGACGGGAGCGAGCGGGAGCATCTACGCCCGGCGCCTGCTGGAGGTCCTCTGCCGCTCTCATCGGGTTCACATCGTCGTATCGGATACCGCACGCGAGCTCGCGTCCCACGAAGGCGTGGACCTTGACGGATTCGATGCGGCATACTACGACAACCGCGACCTGGCCGCGCCCATCGCCAGCGGATCGTACCGCTTCGAGCGGATGGCGATTGTCCCCTGCAGCGCCAAGACGCTCGCCGCCGTCAGCCACGGCCTGGCGGACACCCTGATCGGGCGGGCGGCGGACGTCGCCCTGAAGGAGAGGAGAGGGCTCATCCTGCTGATGCGCGAGATGCCACTCTCCCGCGTTCATCTGCGCAACATGCTGCTCGCAGACGAGAGCGGTGCGACGGTGATGGTG
>JAXDAH010000179.1:0-18923 GCA_034679905.1 Methanomicrobiales archaeon
GATCGTGGCGAGGGCGACGGTGAAGGCCGGCACAGGCCCGAGAATCCTTCGGGAGGGTTGGTCAGTCAAGGCTTCGATGCTTCTGCCCCAAGAGGATACTCGCGGCGGCGAGGAGCCGATCGGGCTGCCATCCCGACGGGGATGCGCTCTCGGCACAGGGAATCGCGGTGCGGGTTCGAAAAGTATTGAAGGAGTGAGACCCCAGGTATATACCACAGATATCGGGAGCAATCAACCATGAATAGGGTGAACAAGCCATGCCGTTCGTGATCGCCGTTCCAAAGGAGCTGGCGGAGGGAGAGAAGCGCGTGGCAACCGTCCCGGAGGTCGTCCAGAAGCTCACGAAGGCGGGCTACGAGATCCGGATCGAGCATGACGCGGGAATGGGCGCATACTATCCTGACCGTCTCTACACAGACGCCGGTGCCAGGATCGCATTCAGCCGTGCCGACCTGCTGGACGGCGCCCAGGTCGTGCTGCGCGTCCAGCCCCCGACGGTTGCCGAGGTCGACCAGCTCACCGAGGGCACCATCGTCATTGGCTTCATGAATGCCGCGCGCAACCTCGAGACCGTCGCCCGGATGCGCGACCGCAGGATCGCCGCCTTCGCCCTCGAGCTCGTCCCCCGCATCACCCGTGCCCAGAGCATGGATGCACTCAGTTCCCAGGCGACGGCCGGCGGCTACATGGCAGCCCTGCTGGGTGCGGTGAACTGCCCGAAGTTCCTGCCGATGCTGACGACGGCGGCAGGCACGATTCGACCGGCCACGGTGCTCATCCTGGGCGCCGGTGTCGCCGGCCTCACGGCAATCGCCACGGCAAAACGGCTCGGCGCCGTTGTCGAGGCTTACGATGTCCGTCGCGCTGCGGGCGAGCAGGTCCGCAGTCTCGGCGCCCGCTTCATCGAGCTGGAGATCAATGCCGAGGCGCAGGGCGGCTACGCACGCGAGCTCACGGCGGAGGAGAAGGTAAAAGAGCAGCAGATGGTCTCCGCCGCCGTCGCACGAGCGGATATCGTCATCACGACCGCCAGCATCCCCGGCCGCAGGGCTCCCCTCCTCATCACCCGGGAGACTGTCGCGACGATGCGGCCGGGTGCGGTCATCATCGATATGGCCGCCGAGTCGGGAGGCAACTGCGAGCTGACACGGCCTGGCAGGACCATCCAGGAGCACGGCATCACGATCATGGGCCCGCTGAACCTGCCCGCACAGGTGCCGTTCCATTCGAGTCAGATGTACGCAAAGAACCTTCAGGCGTTCCTGGCGCTCCTCTTCGACAGGGAGGGAGATCTCGTCAAGGAGTTCAGCGACGAGATCCTGGCCGCGAGCCTCCTGGTTCACGCGGGTGAGGTGCGCCACGGCCCGACGCGCGATCTCCTGAACGGAGGCGGATCGTGATCGACCCAACCACGCTCTGGACAGCGATCTACATCGCGATGCTGGCCGCATTCACCGGTTACGTCGTCATCCGCCGGGTCCCCGTCATCCTCCACACGCCGTTGATGAGCGGCTCGAACTTCATCCACGGGATCGTGCTGGTCGGCGCGATGGTCGCGCTGGGGTTCGCGACGACGGCCCTGGAGCAGATCATCGGGTTCATTGCGGTCGTTCTGGGCGCGGCGAACGTCACCGGCGGCTACGTCATCACGGAGCGGATCCTGCAGATGTTCGACCGCAGCGGGAAGAGAGCGGAGAAGGAGGGCTGAAATGGTCGACCTCTCTCTGATCATCGAGCCGGTCTACGTTGCGACGATCTTCTTCTTCATCATCGGCCTGCAGCGGATGAGCCACCCCCTCACGGCGCGGAGCGGCATCGTCTGGGCCGGCGGCGCGATGCTGATCGCGACGCTTGTCACGTTCCTGACGCCGAATCTCACTAACCTGGGCCTGATAGCGATCGGGATCGTCCTCGGGGGCGGGCTCGGCTACGTCGCGGCGAAGCGGGTCGCGATGACCGATATGCCCCAGATGGTCGCGATCTACAACGGGGTGGGCGGCGGTGCGGCAGCCGGCATCGCGGCGGTGGAGCTCATCGGCACTGCCAGCGCTGCGACCATCTCACTCGCCGTCGTCGGCGGCTTCATCGGCGCCGTCTCGTTCTCGGGAAGCCTCGTGGCGTTCCTGAAACTTCAGGGCTGGATGCGGCCGCGGCCGATCATATTCCCGGGTCAGCAGGCGGTCAATATGGCGGTCCTGGTCCTATCCGTCGTATTCGGCGTGCTCATGCTCCTGCAGCCGTCCTGGATCCCGCTCTCTGTAGCCGCCTATCTTCCCCTGTTCTTCGTCCTCTCGCTCGCATTCGGTCTCCTGATGACTCTCCCGATCGGCGGGGCGGATATGCCGGTGGTGATCTCCATGTACAACGCCTTCACCGGGCTCGCGGTCGGGCTCGACGGATTCCTGTTCGCGACCCCCAACTATGCGATGGTCGTCGCGGGCGTCATCGTCGGCGCCGCTGGTTCGCTGCTCACGCTCCTGATGGCGCGGGCGATGAACCGCTCGATCCGGAACATCCTGTTCGGGGCTTTCGGGGCAGCCGAGGAGACGGGGACGGAGATCCAGGGCAGCATGAAGACGATCGAGGACGAAGACGCGGCGGTCATGCTCGCCTATGCGAACAAGGTGATCATCGTCCCGGGTTACGGAATGGCGGTGGCCCAGGCCCAGCAGAAGGTGAAGGAGCTGACCGACCTGCTCGAGAGCAGGGGCGTCCCGGTCAAGTTCGCCATCCACCCGGTCGCCGGGCGGATGCCCGGGCATATGAATGTCCTTCTCGCCGAGGCGGGTATCTCCTACGAGCACCTCTTCGACCGGGACGAGATCAACCCGGAGTTCGCCGACACCGACGTCGTCCTGGTCATCGGTGCCAACGACGTCGTCAACCCGGCAGCGCACCGCCCGGGGAGCCCGCTCTACGGCATGCCCATCCTCGACGTCGAGAAGGCGAAGAACGTCATCGTCCTCAAGCGCGGGGCGGGGAGGGGCTTCGCCGGGATCGAGAATGACCTCTTCTACCGGGACAATACGCGGATGCTCTACGGCGATGCCCGGGAGTCCATCGGGAAGATCATACAGGCCTTAAAGAAGCTTTAGTGCCTGCCCTTGGCCCGGAAGCAAGGCAGTGCAGTCCGCTGCTGCCCCGATGGGAGGGGTGGCGGCCCGCCTCCCCCCATCGCTGGCGATAGGGACGATCGGGTTCCTATACCTGCTCGTCCAGCGGCCCTGCCGCTGGGAGGCGCGGGAATGTCATTGCGGACGACAGGGCAATCGTATCTTCGCTGGCGGATATACGGGTATCGGAGCGGCATCCCATTCTTCATCCCTGCTACGGTTATGTGCTCTGTAGAAAAGCCCACCGACATGCTTTTGAACATCCAACGCGGAGATTCTGTCGATGGTCAAGGATTCACCCCTCCCCGCGGCCCGTTCGGGGCCGCCCTCTCTCCTCACCGAGGGGGAGGGGACTGGTGCGATGGGCCTGTAAGGGCTGTGAATTCAGAGATCTCTCGCACGAACGGGAGGGGAAGGGCGACCTCTTCCAGGAATACCTCCGTCTCCATCTTCCCGATAGAGATTTCGACGGAGCCCGTTCATCGGCGATGCATCCGGGAACTCCCGCAGGGGCGCCGATGTCACAGGGCGCAGCAGGTTCTCCAGAAGAAGATGTCGGGATGGCTGCACGCCGCAGGGCTCACCCGTGCCGCAGTCCCCGTCAGCGGATGGTGTTGCCTCTCCGCAAACGGGGGGGGACGATGGGACGGAGAGGGTGCTGCAGCCCGGGAGTTCGATGGGGTAGCTGCAGGGGGATTCAGCCCTGCAGGACGCAGATCGCCTCCGGCTGGAGTATCAGCGGCGCAAGGCTCTCGGAAATATCGAACTCCAGGTTCTCTCCTGTTGGCCCGATGAAGCCGACCGCCATGTCCTGACCGATCACAATCGAGGCAAACTGCCGCCCGGAGGCCATCAGCACCCCACCGCTCTGGAGCACCGGAGCCTTGAAGATGCCATCCGTGACAATTTCGCGTGCGTGCTCCAGCTCTGTCATGTGACCCTTTTCATAGCGGCGATAGAGCAGGTTGTAGCGGGCGGGTGCGAGGGCAAGCGTATAGGGTCCATGAAAACCGGCTTCGTCAAGACGGGTCACACCTTGTATGATGTCATCCACGGCAGCCCCGACAGCATCCCAGCCGGAGAGCTGGATGGATCCGGTACCCTGCATATTCAGCAGTCCACCCACCCCGTTACCACCGCGGAATATCAGGTTATCCTCCCTCCGTGCCACGTCCAGGGCAGCCTGCGCAACCGGAGCGGTATCCAGGAGCAGTCTATCCCGGTCATAGGCAGCGAGATCCCGTTTGCCCAGGGTGAATGTGGCATGGATCTCCTGAAGAGGGACAAAGGAACTCGTAATGAGCCCTTCCGATTCTCTCCTATCCGATCTCGGGATCGCTTTCAATCCCAGCCCGAAGGGCCCCTCCGTATGCAACAGCCTCCGACCGGTCAGGATGCTCTTCGCCACCTCCACCATGGCGGCATCCAGGATATTCCATGTCGAACCATCGATCGGGGAGTCCCCCCGTGACAAGTATCTGTTCATGCCTCTCCTCCTACTTTGGCTCCCTTAAGGATCCGATAGTCGTCTCCGGAGCTTCGGATGGTGACGGCTCTTCCTGACTGCCTGTCTCAGGAGACGCCGCCATCTCGTCCACCTCGGCGGCACCCTGCGCCAGCAGGGCATCCTCGTCGCCGGTGAGGATCTGGAGCAGACGGGCGAACTCACCGGCATGCACCCGCTCCTCGTCCGCGATATCCTTGAGCACTCTCTTGGCGAGGGGATTGTCCGTTGCCTCGGCATGGGCCATGTAGATGTGGGTTGCCTCGTGCTCGGCTGCCAGGTCCAGCCGAATGGCCCGGATCAGTTCCTGATGCGTGAGTTTTCTATCCGGAATTGTCCCGATGAAGGGATTTGTGAATTCAGGCATCTGTTACCTCCTACCTCTGATGGGCGGGATAGATCCCGCATCACCGCATGCTGGCATACGGCGAGGCGTTCGCCATGCATGCAAACAGGCTGGACGATCCTGTCGGGAGGGCCCTATAGACGCCCTCCTTTATAATGGTTCACCCCCTGCCATGGACCAAAATGCTGTTTTTAGCTCTCCAAAGATCCTTCAGCGGAGATTATTCTTCTACAGTCTATCCGTCTCCCGCATGGCAGCGCGAGTGTTGCGGAGGGGATGTTCGCCGCTCTCGACAGGACTCTCTCAGGAGGGCCGGCGCAGACCTGCCCCCGGGCATCCCGGGCATACACTTCGATTGGCTGCGTTTTAGACGGCCCATTGCTGGAAGGAGTATTTCGAAAAAGAGGATGGAGACTGCTTCAGCGGGGCAGGTGCTCGATCTGCAGACCTTGGTTGTCGATCCGGGTGGCGACGGCGATCGACAGCCCGATCTCGGCCAGAATCCGTCGGACGGTCTTCTCGTCGCGGGCGGTGATGATGGCGATGGCGGGTCCGACGGAGCTCATGCCCACGAACTCGAACCCCGCTTCCCGCAGGCGGTTCATGAAGTGGTAGATGCGGAATCCATGGTGCTCCACCTCCGCGCGCTTCGATCCCCGGAACTCGATCTCCCAGATCACCTCGCCCATCTTCGCGAGATTGGCGGCTTCGAGGGCTGGAATGAGGTCCATCAGGATCATGTAGGCCTTCAGCTCGCGATCGCGGTAGTCGAGATTGCGGGCCCGGTTCATCAGGAGATCGAACTCCCGCTCGCCGGCCGAGGAGATGTCGGAGGGGGGGATGACGATGAAGACGGATTTGTCCTCACCGAACGGGTGATGGTAGATGCGGGTGAGCTCGTCCCCCGTGATCCCCATCCCCCCGTGGGTGCTGACCACCGGGCCGACCCCGGTCTCGAATCCGAAGGCGATCTTACCGTCCACGGTCTCCTCGACAAAGTTGTTCCCCAGCAGAAGCCGCAGCTGGTCCTGCGTGAGCGGAGACCCCACCGCAGCGTTCAGCGCATTGGCGACCGCGACCAGTATCGTGCTGGTGGACCCGAGGCCGACGTGCTTATGCTCGTGATCGCGGGCATGGATGCGGAATCCCCCCCGGTAGCCCGAGGTCTTTTTGAAGACCTCGGTGAAGTGGCGGATGATGGGCTCGCGCTCGTAGTCGATCTCCAGCCCCTCGGGGATGCACTCCACCTCGGCAGTGCAGTAGAGCTGGACGGCAAACCCGACGCCGCCCCCGCCGGGCCTGCCGGGTGCGAAGCGGTTCATATCGAGCACGGTCAGGTGGATGCGTGCGGGGGCCCGCACCCGAACCTTCCCCTCGGCCGGTTTCAGCCGATACGCTCTCTCCAGGCCAATCGTGTAGATATTCTCGCCGGGAGAGAACGAGTTGAACTCATACTCCACCAGATCGAGATCTCCACCCCGAATTTTCATTGTCGGCATAGACTGTCAGGAGATCTTATCGTCGATCGAAGAATATGTTTTTCGGTCCAGCCGATAACGGGATTCCGTAGCCCAAGCTGCAGCCTTCCAGCCATCCGAGCCGCAATGCGGCAACGCCTGCCGTGTACATGATACGGTTGTCCAGATTGTGGATCGAGGCGGTCTTTACCGCGGATCCCAGTGCGATGCCCGTGTCGGTCACCCGCACCGCACAGTTGGGCCCCAGAAACGGCATGCCGGGCGCGTGGACGCTGGTCTGGTGCTGCAGCATCTCCTCGCAGGTGGGAAAGCCGCAGGCCCCGCAGTCCAGGCCCGCCGTGGTGTGGTACTCGAGGCCAATCAAAAGGACGGCATCGCTCACGCGGACGTTGTCAGAATCCCGAATGAAGTGCGGGGAGTTCCGTGCTTCGCCGTGCCTGCGCATCTCGTTCGAGAGTGCTATTAGAGCATCGCCGCTGACTACGCGAATCCGCAGGGCATCGACGCCCCGGGCTTTGGGTGCGGTCTCCGCCGAGAGGGCCATCAGTTTGGCAATCGTCGGGACGACATCTGCATCTGCAAACATACAACCTCCCCTATACCGTGCCCGACTATTTAAGTCACACTTCTCCCGGACGCATCCCGGCGCTATCCAGCCTTTGTGGCTGAGAGTGCGGCCGTTTGGCATGCTCGGGGGCTGTAGCCTCTCCTGACAGGTCCCTTCGGTTGCCGGTCGGTTGTGAGGGGCGGAACGACCGGCATCCCGCGCAGGGCGGCAGGAAGAGGCGACATACCTGACGAAGCGAAGCGCTGGATGCGGCAGATCGTCCCTGTACGACTCTCCCGTCTCTCCCTCCGAGGCCCATCCTACGCAAAAGCACGCAGGTCGGGGAAAGCGGCACCCCCTCCCCCTGTTTTGTACCAGGTCGCGACAAGCCCGGTAGGGAGGGGGGGAATGCGGAGGACCGATACGGGCGGTCGAGCTCGGATCGAGCCGCCGTCGATGGTGTCGGAGTAGATCTCACGGGCATCCGTGGAATGCGATAAGGTTGCTTTATAGCAGAGATCGGCTCTGCCGGAATCCTCATTTCATAAAACAGGCGTAGTGATCTCGCATCCAGAACGCGGACCTATCGGACCGTTGCAGTGGAGACAGGGAGAATGCGGCTGGGGTTATCACACCACTTTCAGGTCAAAAGATGGGGAGTCGATACCGACCGATCATGTCTGCCCCCGGGTCGTGGGAACGCCTTGCACCCTATCAGTTATTCCAGGCCTTCGTACTCCTCGATGGAGAATTCATCGTCGGGGCCCTCCTCATCTTCCCAGTGGAGCCCCGCCTCCATCCAGCGGTCCGGGGAGACTTTGGCTACCAGCACCTTCATCTTCTCCTCGAACAGTTTCGAAAATCCTTTGTAAGCACAGTCCTTCTCGAGCTTCTTGAACCGATCGGACTGGATCAGCGTGGATGCCGTTTCCAGCGTAACCTCCTCCTCCGGGGCGAAGAGCGTGCACTCGTCCATGAACATCTGAATAGAATCTGTGTCTCACGGGGATAATGATTATCCTTGACTACTTTAGGATGTTAAATTAATGCGCACCGGATCGTATCCGGTGCTGCTGAATCGCGCAAGTATCACCAGCCCTTCATCGCGAAAACACCCGAACATCGACTATCTTGAGAACTGAGAACAGCGAGGGATCGTTCTCGCATCTCCGCGCTCTGTCCGTTCATCGATAGCCAGGATGTTATGCGGCTGTATCGACGGAGGGAGAGGGACCGACAATCTCCATGGTTCAGCTTCACGGGTGGGGGAGGATTGTGGAGTGGGAAGCGTGAGATTGGATCTGGTTTCAGAACGACGATAAAGAACCCTTCCCCCGGGTGTCCAGACCGGAACACGCCTGTATACCGGAAAGAATCCTCTCGTGCTGTGCAGGGGAGGGGGCAGGTAGGAGAGCGGCAGTAGCACTATTCCCCCTGTACACTCTGGCCTGTCGGATTTGCTAGGAACAGAAGATCAACGGTATGAATCGTACACCCTTGACGACTACCGTGACGAGCAGGGGTGGGGGTACGGGGGAGGGGGGGCGCACCCGCCTCCCCCTTCAAAACCTCCACCTCCCGCCAGTACGATTGGACCGGATACCGCGGTATAGATACAATTGGAATACACGGCGTACGAACGGATCTATCCGATACGCCCTGCGTCGCGCAGAAGCAGCGGCAGAAGTGAGTGTTTCAGCGGTGTTCAGGATACCGCCGATAACCACGGGGAGGTAAGGTCAGGCGTTATACCGTAGCATTTTTCAGTTATATCCTACAATGTAGTCCGACTCTACCTGCGATAGCAGTCTATGTATCGGTGTCAGGCTGCGCCGGTCCTACTGAATCTGAAGCAACCGTGATACCTGGATCGCGACTCTCTACCGTCAGGCCCGTGGATTCCCCCCTGACTTCTTCCAGGCCACACCCTCGAACTGGGCCACCAGCCGCCCATCGTCAAATACCCGGACCTCGTATACGGAATGATCGCGGGACTCTGCCCGCCGCTCCGCGATCGCCTCCAGCGATCCCGTCGCCGGGGCGATGAAGTGGATGTGGGCGGAGACTGCCACCTGCAGCTCCCCCTGCGCGTTGGCCGCGATGCCGAAGGCCTGATCGGCAACCGCGAATATCGCCCCGCCGTGGGCGACGTTGTGCACATTCCTCTTGCCCTCGGTACCCATGACCACCCGCGCTCCGCCATCCCAGACCTCCACGATCTCCATTCCCAGGAGCCGGGCGCATTCGCTGGCATTGAACGCCTTGGCGGTATCTTCCACGGGATCGGGAGACTTCGCCGTCATCTGTACTTCCGCCGGCTGTAAGAGTATTTCGACGATTCGCCGCCGTGCGTGGCGATGTAGAACCACTCGTACAGGGATTTCAATGTGCCGAACTGCTGGTACCGCCGCATGGAGAATCCGACGCGCATCCTCGAATCGAACATCACCTTCCCCAGCTTCCGCATCCTTCGGGCGATCTCCAGGTCGTCCCCCGCATCGATGCAACGGTACATGCCGGCGCGCAGGAATGTCTCGCGATCGAAGGCGGTGTTGCACCCGAGGGTGAAGTAGACGGTGCGGGTATAGTAGCCCAGTCGCGCGAAGGTGTTGGCACCCAGGAGGGAGATGGCATGCGGTATGCCCTTCTCGCGCGGATAGACCGGACCATAGAGCTGCACGGGATGATACCGCCGGAAATCCTCGGCGATCACGGAGAGCCACTCGGGAGGCAGGATGCAGTCCGCATCGGTGGTGGCGATGATATCCCCGCTGGACCGCAGGGCGCCGTCGTTTCTCGCACCGCCGACTTTTTTGCTCGTCTGGATCATCACCACATCCGCGAGCGGCTCCGCGAGCTCGCGGGTGCGGTCGTGGGAGTTCCCGTCGACCACGATGATCTCGTATGCGCTCCGATCGAGTGTCTGGCGCGAGAGCGACTGGAGGCAGGCCTCGACATTGGCTTCCTCGTTGTAGGTGGGGATAACGACCGATATCATACGTCTGTAAGCTCCCTGTAGAGCTGCCTGTGCATCTCCGCAACCTTCTGGATATCGAACGCTGCCAAGTTCTCGCGGGCGTTTGCCGCACATTTCCGCAATGCAGTCTCGTCCTTCAGGAGCACAGCCGCCTGATCCAGATCGAAGAAGTACAGAGCCCTGTCTCCGAAGATCTCCTGGAACTCCGGGATTCCCCGCACGATGACGGGGAGATCGCAGGACATCGCCTCCAGGACCACGAGGCCGAAGGTCTCCGCATACGAGGGCATGAAGAAGACGTCCGCGCCGCTGTACGCCCCCACGATATCCGGGACGATGCCGGTGAACAGCACGTTCTTCCCGCACTGCAGCTTCAACTGCTCGATGTGGAGGTAATCCTTGCTCAGGGCCCCATAAGGGAATCCCCCGACCCATACCCAGCGGGTATCCGGGAACTGTTTCGCAAGCTGCAGAAAGTCGTATATGCCTTTGCGGGGCGTCTGCTGTGCAACCGTGAGCACCACCCGCTCGTCCTCGCCGATGCCGTATCGCTCGCGGAACACCTGCCGTTTCTGCAGATCGCGCCGGAAGAACGCCCGATCGATGCCGTTGGGGATGAGGGTGGTGGGGACGCCGAGCTGCATCTTCTCCACTTCGCGCTGGCACGGGGCGGATATGGTGACGATGTGATCGAACTTCCTGTAGATGCGGGGATAATACTGATTGATGGACTGCGAGAAAGCGAGGTTGCCTTCGTTGATGCGGGGTGTGGAGTGCGCTGTCAGCACCTTGACCCCCTGCGAGTACTTGCGGTTGAAGAGGGACAGCGGTCCGAAGGTGTGGTAGTGGACGAGATCGTAGTCGTAGGCGTTCGAGTTCCAGGCGATCTCGAGCCCGTTCGTCCCTGCCAGCTGCCGGTAGAGGGTCTTAGCCGCTGTTGCGCACCCGATATACTTAAAAAAGAGCAGATCTTCCACGAAGATGTTCACGCGCATCTCGTCGTCCCCACGTAGTTCATGGCATTTCGAATGCAGCCGTCCATGTTCAGGTACTCGAACTCTGCAAACCGTCCCACGAGCCCGATCCGTCGCCGGGCACAGTACTCCTTTATCCGTACAATATTCCGCTGGTAGTCCAGGTCGTAGATGACGTAGGCATACTTCTGGCGTTCGACCCGCGTGTACACAACGTCCGATCGGGACAGGATATCCATGCGCTCGAGGGCTTCAAGGGTATGCTGGACGAGCGCGGTATCCGGCATGGCAGCTACCGCATCGCCCTCGCGGTAGGTGATCTCGGCGAGGATGGATGCATGCCCCGGCGGCGCCACCTCCGGGCTATAGCTGGAGGGGAAAGAGATCCTGTTGAAGAGTCCCAGCTCGGGCTGGGGGACGTACATCCAGGAGATGCCGGGCACGCTGCCTCTCAATCCGATACAGACACTGGCGAGCGAGTTGTACTTCAACGCCCTGCAGGCCCGGAGGACACTCCCGGGCACCCCCTCGAGGGAGCCTAACAGCTGCTGCAGGGGGATCGTGGAGACGATGCGCTCGCAGCGGATCTCCTCGTTGCCGTCGCCCACGATCCAGTCCCCCTCGGTGCCGCGGATGGAGGAGACGGAGAATCCCGTGCGGATGTTGTCCTGCAGCGGTGCGGCGATCGAGCGTATCAGGGCTTCGATTCCGCCGCGGAGCGGATAGTGGAACCGGGACTGGTGCGTATAGCCTTCCGTCTCGATCCCGATCGCGGAGCGGATCACGTCCTCTACCGGCGGACGCGGGATCCGCCCCTCGACCCAGTGAAGGGACATCTTCCTGGCAGGATACTTCCATATCTTCTCGTTGTAGGGGATCAGGTAGGTCTCGGCAATGCCTCTGCCGAACGTATGCAGGATCCACTCCTGGAAGTTGGCTGGCGGGGGAAGTTCGCCTTTCTCGTGGGCGATCAGGGTCCTGACGAATTCGTTGATGCAGAAGAAGAGATCCTCCTTGGGAAGTCCGGATAAACCGTTCTCGAAGGGATACTTGATGTACCGCCCCTTGTAATACACCTTGGTATTGCGGCTGTTCTCGGTCCTGTTGCTTCCGAGCTGCTCCAGCATGAAGCCGAGGACCTCCGCATCCCGGGAGAAGATGATGTGCGATCCCCCCACATCGAAGGTGAAACCCGACGCTGAACGGGAGCGGCATAGCCCGCCACACTCCGGTTCCCGTTCAAGGACGGTGACCTCCTCACCGCTCTCATGGAGCAGCCGGGCCAGGGTGATACCGGTCAGTCCTCCTCCCAGGATAGCCGTCTTCACGCACAATTATTTGGCACCGATGATTTATAATGGATGATGCTCTGGGCTCCGTCGAAATCCTCATCGAGGTTGACGGCTTTCAGGCATTCTCGGGGGGAGGGGCGAGGCCCTCCTACCCCCTTCGTGCGATGGAGAGGCTTCTTCTCGGCCTTCACCGTCCGATACGGGTCGATCGCACGAGTCCCCGCCCCTCTTTGAGAGGAGGAGTATCCATATCGTCGAGGGGCTATCCGCGGGATAGGTGCAAAAAGATACCGGAGAGCGCTTCTCCAGAGCATCGTTCTGTGCCTTTTGGATATGAAAGACGGCATGCTCCCTGAAAATTGTTCTGCAGCGTATCGCGGCTGTATCCGAACGGCTTATCGCGCATCCGGCCCCGAAGCGACAGACTATCTGGGAAGAAGTTCCGTCGCCGCGGCCATTCCACAGCAACTCTCCCGGAAGCTGAATTGCCCTTCGAAGCCTGCTGCATGCATTCGCGATCGGTATAGGACTTCCGGTATGTTCGCGGGGAGGCGGGACTGCCCTGTTCCATCCGGATGGACTCTACGCTCTTCGACCTCTCCTTCGAGCTGCCTGTCTCCCGCAGAGGAGAAGGTGAGGTGGGTGCGCGATCCCCATCTACCCCGCAATGTGGCAAAACGGTGAGGATCCCAATCCTGCTCGATAAGCGGGCACGGACGCGGACTTTGCACCTCTCCATATCGCGTGAACGGCGATGTAAGCGTGCGCGAAAATTTTTTTTTAAAAAAAACTGCTCTGAATGTATCGGAAGTGCGGGAGGGAGGGGGGCCGCCGTCCCGCGGCACGCTGTGGTCAGTCCCGATCCGAATTCCTGCTGCCTATCGCGCTTTCTCGGGGGGACTGCTCCGTGCCGCTTCCACGATTCCCGGTACCTCTCCGGATGCAGGCAGACCGACCGGCGTATCCCGGGGCTGGATGTACCAGCCGGTCAGGGTCTCGTCCAGCACTCGCTCGTCCGTCGGCTTCGTGAGGAATGATACGACCACCATGGCGACGAAGGAGATGATGACAGCATAGAGGCTGAAATGCGCCGGCAGGGGTGCGATCTTGAAGTAGGAGATGCCGCCGAAGAATCCGGCGCTGATCAGGCCGAGCGCCATGCTCGCGATCGCTCCTTCGCGCGTGGCCCGCCGCCAGTAGAGACCGGCGAGCAGCGGCACGGCAAACGTGGCGAACATGATCCCGATGCCGGCCCAGATGAGCCACACCAGCATCTCCGGGGGATTGATAGCCAGGATCAGGGTCACGACTGCTGCCGCAAAGACCGAGAGCTGGCTCACCCGAAGTACCTCCTTGTCGGAGGCCTTCGGCTTCAGGATACTCCTGTAGATGTCCCAGCTGAAGTAGGTCCCGATGGTGAGCATCAGCCTATCCGTCGTGGACATCACCGCAGCGAGGACGATCACCCCGAATATGCCCCAGACGTATATGTTCGGCAGCGCGAACTCAACCCCCTCGACGAAGATGAAGTCGGATGCGTTCTTCACGGCGGGCAGGACTATCAGACCCTCGTCGACCATCACCTTGCCTGCAAATCCGGCGAACTTCAGGAGGAACATCACGCCTGCGTAGGCCGCGAAGGCGATGACGGGCGCCCACCTGAAGAAGTTCACGTCTTTTACGGCGAGCACGTTGTTGATGACGTGCGGAGCGCAGGCAAGTCCGATCATGAGGAGAAGCGAGAACGACACGACATATGTCGGCGTGAAGACGCCGCTCGCCACCCAGGGGTCCACGAGACCTGGATTGATGGCGGCCATCGCCGTATTCACGTATGTAAAGCCTCCCGCTGCGGCGATCACCAGGGGCGCCATGATAAGGACCCCGGCGATGAGTATGGCGCCCTGGATGAGCGTCGTCCAGGCGACCGCGTAGAGCCCGCCGATGACGGTGTAGATGGTGACAATGGCGGCACCGATCAGGAGTGCGTATAGGTGCGGAATTCCGAAGAGCCACATGAGGACGATGCTCACCGCCGTGTACTGGCCGGCGAGGTAGATCAGGGAGACGACGATCCCCGCCGCCGCGGAGAGACCCCGCAGCCCCACCGGGCTCTCGTAGCGGTGGCTCATGTAGTCCTGCACGGTCATGTAGCCGCTCGCCTTGGCGATGCGGTTCATCTTGGCCCCGAAGAAGATGATGCAGAAAGCGATGGAGAGCGGTACGAAGATCTGCTCCCAGATAGTGGGCCAGCCGAAGTTGTAGCCGAGGCCGGAGACACCGAGGAGCGACATCCCGCTGGCGACCGAACCCACCATGAGCATCGTGAAGACCCAGAATCCGAGGGATCGGCCGGCAACGACGTAATCCCCCATCGAATGCACTTTCCTGGATGCCCACACGCCGATCAGGATCAGCCCGATGAAGTAGACCGCGACGATCCCCACATCGATCGGGTCGATCATGCCTTCACCCTCTGAAACCGAAGGCCCCACAGGAGCAGTCCGATGACGCTGATGAGGAAGACTCCTCCCACCGTTGCAATTGTAATATCTGGCAAACCCAACATAATTATCATGCTAATATGAGCCGCGCTAACATATAACATAATCGGACTTGTTCGACGGAGCGTGAGGCATATCCGCAAAGAGACTCGAAACTGCCCGGGTCTTCCCTCTCGTCCATGTAGGTGCGGCCGATGCCGTACAGTAAACCGGCCCATATCGATTCCTCGAGAGGTTCCCCATGGAGACAATCCCAGGTCGGCGGTAGAGAAACATTGCAATGCGTCTTCGGATGCAGAGTATGCTGGATCTGAAGGGCAACTCTCCTGCCCCCTTTCGTTGCGGCTCAGCCGCCGGCTGCATCACGGGAATGAGAACAGCATGCGAGATTCGGTCGTGATGCAGGGAGATATGGTGGTGAAAAGGATATCGACCTCAATGCCTGTCTGTGTACAATTATTGATCTTCTGGATCGACAATCCATTCCTATCGCACTAAGGGGAGGGGTGTCGATAGGGGGGAGACGCCCCCTCCCCCCATCCCCTACCCCCGCATTGCGATAATCCTGACTCGGTACACGGAACCCGCCATATTGTCTGGGAGGAGAGATCCAGGCAGGGCTGTTTACCGATTCCCTCACCATCACCTTCCATTCCTGTCTCGCCCGGAGTGGGGCCAGAGGGCGCGAGCCTTTGCCCTTCCTGCTCACCACTTCAAGGGGGATAGGTAGCCCATGGCGGAATCCAAGCATGCAGACGGGGCTTTATCGAAATCCTCATCGACGGCTTTCATGCACCGGGGGCGGGACGAGATCCCTCCTGCACTCTCGTGCGATAGAGAGGTTCTGGAATTCCCTGTACGGAGCCTATCTAGTCCCCTCCCCTCGATGAGGGGGCGGCTTAGGAAGGGTCTCAGGGAGGGGGGAATCGGATCCGGACGGCAGAATATCCACGGGATACATGTAAAAACGGCGGAGGGCTATTCTCAAAGGAAACAGTTCCTGAAATACCCGCCATAGCTGCTCTGGCTATCCCATGACAGAAGCACGTTTTCTTGGTTTTCTATGAGCCTATAGGTTCATAGCCGGCTACAGGACGGCAGGCTGAGCCTTCGATCCATCCAATAGATTTGTTCCGCCGTTCGGGCAGTTCGACCTCATCGATAAAGAGATAGTGTCATACGGCGCGGGATTCTAACGGGGCAAAAATTATTTGGAGCTCTTCACCGTCTTCGAACCGCGAAGAACGGCAATCTTGCCCGTACGGACCAGCTCCTTGATGCCGTACTGACGGAGCAGCTTCTCGAGAGCGTTGATCTTGGTGGTGTCCCCCGTCGCTTCCAAAACGACAGTCTTAGAGCCGACGTCGACGATCTGGGCTCGGAAGATGCTCGCGATCTGCATCACCTCTGCCCGGCTCGACCCGGGCTCCGCATTGACCTTGATCAGGGCGAGTTCCCGCTCGACGATCTCGTTCTCCGTGATATCCGAGACCTTGATCACGTCAATCAGCTTGTTCAGCTGCTTCTGGACCTGCTCGATCTGGCTGTCGTCGCTCTCCACCACGATCGTCATCCGGCTCGATGCGGGCTCCTCGCAGGTGCCGACGGCCAGGCTCTCGATGTTGAATCCCCGCCGGCTGAACAATCCCGCTACCCGAGAGAGCACGCCCGCTCGGTTCTCGACGAGAACGGACAGGGTATGAGCCTTCATCCGCTGTGCCCCCCGATCATCTCGTTGATTGCGGCACCGGCGGGCACCATGGGGAAGACGTTCTCCTCGCGCTCGATCCGGAAGTCGAGGACGAACGGGCCGTCCGTGTCGATCGCGGCCCGGAGCGCCGGGCCAACGTCCTCCGCCGCATCCACGCGCATGCCGTCGATTCCATAAGCGCTGGCGATCTTGACGAAGTCCACGGGCGGCAGCTCCGTGTAGGAGTAGCGCCGGTCGTAGAAGAGCTCCTGCCACTGCCGCACCATCCCGAGGTACATGTTGTTCAGGATCGCCACCTTCACCGGTAGTCCGGTATGGGCCACGGTTCCCAGCTCCTGGATGTTCATCTGGAAGCTGCCGTCCCCGGCGATGTCGAAGACCGTCTCGCCCGGGCGGGCGCACTGGGCACCGATCGCTGCCGGAAAACCGTAGCCCATCGTCCCGAGCCCGCCCGACGTGAGCCACGACCGGGGCTTCCTGAACCTGTACCACTGGGCCGTCCACATCTGGTTCTGCCCCACCTCGGAGACGACGATCCCCTCTCCGTTCAGGATGTTCGAGAGTTCCTGGATGATGTACTGGGGACGAAGGCAGCCGTCGCATCGGTAGCGCAGCGGGTGCTTCTCCTTCCAGATCCGCACCTTCTCGAGCCAGCTCTCCCGCCCGGTGCGTCGGTTCATGCGGTGGAGCATCGCCTGAAGGATCGCCCTGGCGTCCCCCACGATGGGGACGTCTACTCGCCTGTTCTTGCCGATCTCCGCCGGATCGATGTCGGCATGGACGACGGTGGCGTTCGGAGCGAACGTCTGGATCTTGCCCGTCACGCGGTCGTCGAACCGAACGCCGATGGCGAAGAGCAGGTCGCACTCGGTGACGGCATAGTTGGCGTACTCGGTGCCGTGCATCCCGAGCATCCCCAGGTTCAGCGGGTGGTCGGCGGGGATTGCCCCGAGGCCCATCAATGTCGTGGTCACCGGCAGCAAACCCTTCTCCGCGAACTCCACGAGTTCGGACGAGGCGTCGGATGCAATGATCCCTCCGCCGGCGTAGATCACGGGCCGCTCCGCCCGCTCGAGGGCTTCGAGCGCCTTGTCGATCTGGCGGATATGCCCCTTGTAGGTCGGTCGGTATCCCGGAAGGGAGATGTGCTCCGGGAGGGGGCTTTCTGCGGGGATCTGGTTGGTGCAGACATCCTTCGGGAGATCGATGAGCACCGGGCCGGGTCTTCCCGTACTCGCGATGTAGAAGGCCTCCTGCACGACCCGTCCCAGGTCCTTTGTGTCTTTCACCAGGTAGTTGTGCTTGGTGATGGGCGTGGTGATGCCGGTGATGTCCGACTCCTGGAAGGCATCGTTCCCGAGGAGCGCGGTAGGAACCTGTCCGGTGAGGGCGACGATCGGGACGGAGTCCATATAGGCCGTCGCGATGCCGGTGACCAGATTGCAGGCCCCGGGACCGGAGGTGGCAAGGCATACGCCTACACGGCCGCTGGCCCGGGCATACCCGTCCGCGGCGTGTGCCGCTGCCTGCTCGTGCCGTACCAGAATGTGCTGCAGGGACGAGTCGTAGAGCTCGTCGTAGATGGGCAGCACGCTTCCACCGGGGTAACCGAATATGGTTTCGACCCCTTCTCTCTGGAGACCCTCGATGAGGATCTTAGCTCCGGTCTTCATTCTCTTCCCTCAACAGTCTGTTCATGCCGGCGATGACGGCTTCAACGCTGGCCATGATGATATCGGTGCGAGCACCTCTGGAAGTAAGTATCTTCCCGTCTTTACTTAATTTTACCGTTACGTCCACTAATGCGTCCGTTCCGCCGCTGATCGCATCCACGTGGTACTCCTCCAGGCGGATGTCGGCCACATCGGCGACGGACCGCCGCAGGGCCTCCATGGCCGCATCCACAGGGCCCGTACCGGTGGCAGCTCCCGTCACCTCCTCGCCGTGAACGGTCATGGTAACCGATGCCGTCGGGATCACGTTGCTCCCGCTCACCACCGTAAACTGCCGCATCTGCAGCACAGGCCTGCACTCGATGGCGAGCACGGCGTCGGCAATGGCCATCAGGTCGGCATCCGTGACCCGTTTGCCTTCGTCACCCAGGTGCTTGATGCGCTTGATGATCTCCCGGAGCTGGTGTTCGTCGGGGCGGTAGTTCTTCTCGTGCAGGGCGGCCTCGATGGAGGCGGACCCCGAGTGCTTCCCCAGCACGATCCGTCGTTTCCGCCCGATCTTTTCCGGGGAGACGGATTCGTAGGTGCTCGGCTCCCGCAGGACGCCGTGGGCGTGGATGCCGCTCTCGTGCGTGAAAGCCATCTCCCCGACGATCGCCTTGTTGACGGGGAGCGGCACCCCGGTCAGCCTTGAAACCAGGGTGGCGAGATGGTAGAGCTCCTCCGTGACGATGCCGGTGCGGCAGCCGTAGAGCACTTCGAGCGCCATGACGAGCTCCTCGAGCGGCGTGTTTCCCGCACGCT
>JAXDAH010000180.1:0-14742 GCA_034679905.1 Methanomicrobiales archaeon
AAGAGCGCATTCCCGCAGCATCCGGTCATCCCCATATCCAGCCTGGAAGGTAACAATGTCGAACAGCTCTACGAAGCGATGACCGAATATTTTGGGTGAGCGGAATGCTGCAGGGTGTCCAGATTGACCTGATATCCGAAGACCGCCTCTCCAAGCTCACCTCGATGGAGAAGATCCGGCTCATCCTGGACGATGTGAAGGAGGGCAACATCGTCGTGCTGGAGAAGGGCCTTGCACCCGATGAGGCCAGCAAGCTGATCGAGCTGACCATGATGGAGATACGCCCCGACGGCTTCAACGGCATCGAGATGGAGACCTACCCCGTCAGAGAAGGGGGCGAAGGTATCGGCGGATTCTTCGGCCGACTGCTCGGGAGGAAGGTGGAAGGGCGCCTGACGGTGATCGGTCCAGCAAGCCAGCTGAAGACCATCAAAAAAGACAGGGATATGATCAGCGCCTGGGTCTCGTCAAGGTGAAGGGGGATGCCTCACAAGTGCACCAAGTGCGGACGCGAGTTTGAGGACGGTTCCACGGAGATCCTGAAGGGCTGCCCGAGCTGCGGCGGGAAGAAGTTCCTCTACGTGCGGGAGTCTGAACGACATCGGGACGTGCTCGAGGAGAAGGCGGTCTCTGCCCTTGCAGAGGAGGCCGGGGGGGCAGTGCTGGAGGTGAGGGCGGAGAAGGAGGCCGAGTGCTTCGATCGCGTCGAGAGCATCCGGATTCTGGGTCCGGGCTCCTACGAGCTGAACATCGAGAAGCTGGCGAGGAGCGACGAGGTGGTGGTTGGTCTCGGTCACGAAGGGAAGTACATGGTCGACATATCCTCTATGGCCCGAAGCGCTGGCGCCAGTCGGGAGAAGAGGAAGAAGGTACGGTAAGGCTCTGGAGAAGCGCACGCCGGCGTATTTTTCTGTGGATATTCTACCGGTTACAGTGGTCTGCTCCCCTCCCCGCGACCCATTCTGGGCCGGCCCTCATCGAGGGGAGGGGACTGGTGCGATGGGCCTGTACGGGCTGGGGATTTTGAAACCTCTCTCTATCGCTCGAACATGCGGGAGAGGTCCCGTCCCTCTCCCGAGAATACCTCCGTCAACCTCGATGAGGATTTCGACAGAGCCTCGATTGCCGACTTTATAGGGGCGTGACTGGCAGATTCTTCACTGCGGAGATGCCGCGGTCGCGAGGAGGGGTGGGGTGTGGATTCCGACAGGGCTCCTGGATCCGCATACATTGTCGCGCTTTCTGCCGTCACAGGATTTTTTTTAACGTCCGACGAACAATAGTAGAGGAAGACAGAGCATTTCGGTGATGGCGTGAGTTCGAAGATCCATTGGGCGGACGTAGTTGCTGCCAGTGTTCCGCAGGATAGGCCGCACAGAGTGGCTACCGGCATCACACCCTCCGGCCCGATCCATATCGGGAACATGCGGGAGGTGCTCACCGGCGACCTGGTCTACAAGGCGATGGTGGACCGCGACCTCGAGGCGGAGCTGATCTACATCGCGGACGACTTCGATCCGCTCCGGAAGGTCTACCCCTTCCTCCCCGAGTCCTATGCCACCTACGTGGGGATGCCGCTCTCGGACATCCCCTGCCCCTGTGGAGGCTGCGAGAGCTACGCGGATCACTTCCTGAAACCGTTTCTAAAGGCCCTCCACGAGATGGACGTCCATCCTCGCGTGGTGCACTCCAGCCAGGAGTACCGCGACGGGTCCTACACGAAAGAGATCGGAGAGGTGCTCGAGAACCGCGAGGCGGTCCGCCGGATCCTGGAGCAGACCTCGAACAGAACTCTCCCGCCGACCTGGTCGCCCTTCTACCCGATATGCGGCGCCTGCGGGCGGATCAGCAATGCCGAGATCCTGGAGCACGATCCAGAGCGGCATGAGGTCCGCTACCGCTGCGGCTGCTGCCACGAAGGGATTGCGAACTACGGACGGGGCGAAGGCAAGCTGGTGTGGCGGGTGGACTGGCCGATGCGCTGGGTGCACTTTGGCGTCACCGTTGAGCCCTTCGGGAAGGATCACGCAGCCGCCGGGGGATCCTACGATACCGGCTCCCGGATTGCGCGGGAGATCTTCCAGCGCGATCCCCCCTATCCGGTGATGTACGAGTGGATCAGTCTGAAGGGGAGAGGCGCGATGCACTCCTCCAAGGGGGTGGTGGTGACGATCACCGAGATGCTGGATATCGTCCCGCCCGAGGTACTCCGCTACCTCATCGCCCGCACCCGCCCCGAACGGGCGATCGACTTCGATCCGGGCATAGGACTGCTGCACCTCATCGACGAGTACGACCGCGTCGCCCAGGCGGCGGACAGCCGGGAGTACGAGCTCTCCCGCATCGCATCGATTCCAACAAGGATACCGTTCCGCCACGTGGTGACCATCGTGCAGATCGCGGCGGACCGTGAGAGCATCCTGCAGCGCCTGCAGAGGAGCGGCTATGACGTCCACGATCCGGAGAACGTGCTCCGCCAGGCGGGAAGGGCCCTCGCATGGCTGGAGAAGTACGCTCCCGACTCGGTCCGGTTTGCGGTGACCGACGGCGTGCCGCCCGGGCTGGGGGACCTCGATCCCGACCAGCAGGCCGGACTCTCCGCGTTCCTCCGCCACCTGACCGCCCTTCCCGCGTGGTCTGCGGAGGAGATCCACAACGGCGTGTACGCGGTCGCCCAGGAGTCGGGCATTCCAGCCAAGAAGATCTTCTCGGCGCTGTACATGGCGTTCCTGGGTCAGGAGCGCGGCCCGAGGCTGGGCTGGTTTTTAGAAGCGCTCGGCAGAGATTTTGTCATCCAGAGGCTGAAGGAGGCAGAAGAGAGACGTGCGCGCTAAAGGATGCCTTCTCTGCCGGCGGGGCGCGAAGCTGGTGCTCTTCGTCACGGGGCTCTGCAGGAGGAGCTGCTGGTACTGTCCGCTCTCCCGCGAACGAAAGGATCGCGACGTGGTCTTTGCCAACGATCGAGAGGTGCGTTCCGTTCGCGACGTGCTGGAGGAGGCAGAGGTGATGAGCGCTCTCGGCAGCGGCATCACCGGCGGGGAGCCCCTCCTCGTCCTGGACCGCGTGGTGGAGTACGGCTCGAGCCTGAAAGACACCTTCGGAAGAGAGCACCACATTCACCTCTATACGGGTAGTGCACCCACGCGGGACGAACTGGCCGCTCTCCAGGGCCTCGTGGACGAGATCCGTCTCCATCCCCCGCAGGAGCTCTGGCCGCGGATCCTGGACTCTCCATTCGCCCGATCCGCGGAATGGGCGCGTGGGATGGGTTTTGACGTGGGCATCGAGGTCCCCGCGCTCCCCGGGCTCGAAGGGCTCATACCGGCGCTGCCGCTTCTCGACTTTCTCAATATCAACGAGCTCGAGTGGGGGGAGAGCTGCGCCGACGCGATGCGGCATAGAAACCTCGTCCCTGCCGACGGGCTCCACAACGCCGTCAAAAACTCGCACCGCTGGGCGATCCCCCTCCGGAAGGAGGAGAAGGTGCACTGGTGCACATCCTCATTCAAGGACTCCGTACAGCTGCGGGAGCGGCTGAAGCGGATCGCCCGCAACACGGCCCGTCCGTTTGAGGAGGTGACCCGGGATGGGACCGTCGTCTACGGCGTGCTGGAACTGGATGGGCGGACGGGGGAGAGCTTCGCCCCCCTCCGGGGAGTGCCGTTCGAGCAGGTCGAGAACCGGCTCGAGCTGGGATGGAGAGTCCTGAAGAGAACGGCAAAGCAGCTGCCGGGAAATAAATATATCATCGAGCGATATCCAAATGGGGGGATAGTGGTGGAAGTGACGCCGCTGTGAAGCCGAGAGATGGTCTGGAGAGGCTGTACGAACGGCTCCTCCTGTTGCAGTGCCGGCATATACCAAACCATATCGGAGTGATCCAGGATGGCAACCGGCGGTACGCACGAAAGCACGGAGTCGATACGGCCACCGGGCACCGACTCGGTGCGGACACCACAGAGAGGATGCTGGATTGGGCCCGCGAGATCGGCATCCGCTACATCACCCTCTACTCGTTCTCTACGGAGAACTTCAATCGCGACAGATGTGAGATCGACGGTCTTTTCAGCCTCTTCTCGGACAAATTCGATCGTATCGTAACCGACGAACGGATCCATCGAAGCCAGATCCGGATTCGTGTCATCGGGGATCGGAGTCGGCTGCCGGAGTTCCTGCTGCGGAAGATCGAGGCGGCGGAGGAGGCGACACGCAACTACAGCCGGTTCTTCCTCAATATCGCCATCGCCTACGGCGGGAGGAACGAGATCGTGCATGCAGCACGCGCCATCCTCTCCCGGGTGAGAGAGGGATCGCTGTCGCCAGATGCCGTCACGACGCAGCTGGTGGAGAAGCACCTGAACGATGAACGCTATCTCCCCCCCGTAGACCTGATCATCCGCACCGGCAACGAATGCCGCACCTCCAACTTTCTTCCCTGGCTGGCAAACGGCAACGAGTGCGCCGTATACTTCTGCGCCCCGTACTGGCCTGTCTTCCGGAAACTGGACCTTCTGCGTGCGATACGGGTCTACGACCAGAGGATGCGGCTAAAGGAGCGGGACCGGACAGTTCTATCCGGATAATCCTCACCGACTCCGTGTTCGATATCCGCGCTGCAGAGCAGCACCGTTCCGGCGGGCGCGACTTTTTATACAGGAATGCGAACCGGGGTCCGAGATGGACGGAAGTACCGAGAATTCCGGGCAGACAGAGTACTGGACCCGCTCGATGGTAAAAGCGGTCACCTACCGCATACTGATACTGACGCTCGATTTCCTGGCCGTATACCTCATTACGAACCGCTACGAGATCGCCCTCGGATTCATGCTGGTCTCCAACCTGTATACAAGTCTGGCGTACTTCATCCACGAGAGGGTCTGGGCGCGGATACGATGGGGGATGCGCGGTCTGAACGTGCGATGGTCGCAGTGATCACGGATCCGCTGAGAGCTATCTGCCGTAGCGTCTCTTTCGATTCTGGTAGTCCCGGAGCGCCCGCAGAAAATCCACCCGCCGGAAACGTTCCCAGTTGACGTCAGAGAAGAAGAGTTCACTATAGACGGACTGCCAGATCAAAAAATCCGTCAGGTGATCCTCGCCGGTCTTGATGACCAGATCCGGCGTGTATTTGAAGGTCAGGTAGGTCTCGATCGTCTCTTCGTCCACCGCTTCGGGTGGAACGCCCTCCTCGGCCATCCTGCGGATGCACGAGGCAATCTCCGCTCTGCCGCTCTTGCCGATTGCCACCGTCACGTCCATGCCCTCACCCGAATCCTCGTCCGCATTTCCGTAATGTAGTTTCAGGTGCGCGATCTCCTGGATCGCCCGGATGGAGGAGAGATACGGTTCGACGAGAATGGGATCTCCCGTACTGATATGAAACGTGCACCCCCGGATCCCGAGATCCCGGCACCAGCATGCCACGTCCACGATCTTCCCGGGTGCCGATGCGATATCTCTCCCCGTGATCATGAAGCAGATATGCTGGGGGAGCAACCGAAGATCCCGCTCCAGCAGCTTCTCGTAGATCCAGTACATCGGCCAAACCCTCCTGCAGCTCTACCGTTGCCTGCCGGCAGTCCCGTATCCCCCGCCGAACGAGCATCCTGCCGTGCAGTACGCCCTCCGTTGCATGGGCGGCGCGGATGTCCGCCCGCATCGGGAGATGAACGCTGCTCTCCGCCGCTGGCGGGGCACGCTGACCGGCAGCCTGACGACAGGCGGGGTCCCTGCATGCCACTACCCTCCCGGCAGCGGACAGCCTGCTCCGTCCACCTGCCGGCCGGTCGCAACCATGATCAGGTTGCTCCATGCAGCTATTTTTAGGTATGGTCGGGATGGGGTCTTGGTATGGATCCTGCGGCCAGAGAGATCCCTGCGATCGTGCAGCCGGTCTGGACGAGTATTGCATTTCAGCCCTGTACAGTGCAGAGCGTCGGTTGAACATTGACCGGAAAGAGATTGCCGCAGATGCAACAGCAGACGACGACCATCCTCTCGCCACGGATCTCCTCCTCGGTGAGGTCCAGTTTTCGGACATGCCTGCAGTAGGGACAGACGAGGGGTACCTGGATCATCGCTGTATGACCTGCGTATACCTGCGTCTCGGAACTCCCTCCCGAAGAGCGCCGGCGATTGTCACACTCAGCATCTGAGTATCCGAAGGCTTATACGGGTATCGGTGCCGGGGGCTGCCCGCCTGGTGCCGCTGCTGCACCGTTCAGCGGCGATCCGGTCCGGCTTCCAACGAAGGGGTGATACCGTTCGAGAATACTATTAATGTTTGCGCACGAAAAAACTCTTCTTGCAGTGTCATTGAGGCGAGCATCGGAAATCCCTCCCGGGGCTTCAGGAACGGCGGAATCGTTGCGAGCGCAGCGGAGGCGTGCATGCAGCCCGACCTGAGCGAGGACGTTCTGGAAGCGATCCTGAATATGGAGGCAAAAAGGATCTCTCCGATATCCCTGCCGGCGGTTGCTGCGGCGCTGCACCTGGAGCCTTCGCGGCTCGAAGAGGTGCTGCAGGAGCTGGAGGCGGAGGGATCCGTCGCGAAGCGGGCGGACGGAACCCTGGAACTGACGCCGAAGGGGAACGAGATCGCAGAGCGGGTGTGCCGGAAGCACCGGGTGCTGGAGTGTTTCCTGACGGAGATGCTCGGGATCGACGGGAGATCGGCGTCCCGGCAGGCATGCCAGCTGGAGCATACCGTCTCGGACGAGACCATCAATAAGATCTCCAGCCTGTTCGGCACCCGCCGACGCCGGAGGGGGCTGGCCCGGAAGGGAGCCGCCGAGAAGAGAGGGATGCGGTCGCTGCTGACCTTCGACGAGGGGGACGAACTGACGGTCAGCCTGATCCAGGGCGCCCGCCGCCTGGATCGGCTCGCCGCACTCGGCATCCTGCCCGGGGAGAGGCTCCTGCTGCGGAGGAAGCTGCCCAACGATGCCATCGTGGTGCAGGTGAAAGAGTGCGATATTGCCCTGAGCCCCGAGATCGCCGGATCCATCTTCGCGGAGAAGAGTCGATGAAGGTCGCTCTCATCGGGAATCCGAGCGTCGGGAAGTCGCTCATCTTCAACCAGCTCACCGGACTCGGCGTGGAGGTGAGCAACTATCCAGGTACCACTGTATCCCTGCAGCGTGGGAGTGTCTGCTATAAGCGGGAGATGATCGAGATCGTCGACCTGCCCGGCATCTACTCCCTCGACGGAACGTCCGAAGAGGAGCAGCTGGTGCGGGAGTACCTCAAGAGAGGCGGCGTGGATCTGGCGCTGGTCATCGTCAACGCAACCAGGCTGGAGCGAAACCTCTTCCTCCTCCTCCAGGTCGCCGAATGGGGAATCCCGATGCTCGCCGTTCTCAACATGATCGACGAGGTGGAGAGCGGAGGCTACGAGATCGACATCGACCGCCTCCGCGAGATCCTGGGCATCGAGGTACTGCCCACAGCCGCTCCCGAAGGGCGGGGGATAGAGAAGATCATTCCCGCCGCCCTCCTCCCGACACGCCCGTCCCCCGTGCGGATACCCTACGACTATCATATCGAGGGGGCGGTGCGCAGCCTGGAGAAGGTCGAGGGGGCCACCCGCTCGGAGGCAATCCTGGCGCTTCTCGGCATCTCCGAGAAGCCCGAACTGCTGGAGGCGGCCGCCACGATCGTGGAGGAGATCGAGAAGACGCACCGCATGACCGTGCGGCAGCTGATCGAGGCCAACCGCCACCACTTCGCCCATCAGATCGCCACCGAGGTCGTCCGGAGACGAGAGGTCCCTCCCGCGTTCGACCTGGACCGGCTGTTCACCCGCACAATACCTGGCATCCCTCTCCTGGTCGCCATCATGCTTGTCATGCTCCTCACGGTCTTTATCGTGGGATCGTTCCTCGAGGAGCTGATCACCGGGCTCTTCGATACGCTGCTCCTCCAGCCGATCGCCGCCCTCGCGCTTCCGCCGCTCGTCAGCACGATGGCGATCGCCGTGGCGCTGGCACTCCAAGCCGGCTTCGGGATCGCATTCCCCTTCGTGTTGACCTTCTACATCCTCCTCGCGCTGCTCGAAGACTCGGGTTACATGACCCGCGTCGCATTCCTCGCCGACAAGGCCATGCACCAGTTCGGCCTGCACGGGGAGGCGGTGATACCGCTCGTGCTCGCCTTCGGGTGCAATGTGCCGGCGGTGATGGCAACAAAGAATCTGCGGAGCCGGCGAGAGCGCATGATCGCCGCGACCCTGGTCACCATGGTGCCCTGCTCCGCCCGAACCGTGATCATCACGGGCATCGTGGCAGCCTTCATCGGCATCGCAGCGGCGCTCAGCGTGTATGCGATCGTGCTCATCCTGGTGCTGATCACCGGTCTTATCCTCTCCAAGACCGTATCCGGCGAACGGTTCGGGATGATCCTGGAGATGGTGCCTCTGCGGCGTCCGGATCCCCGGCTCGTCCTGCGCAAGTCCTGGATGCGCCTCCGTGAATTCCTCTTCGTCGCCATGCCCCTATTGATCGCCGGCAGCATCGTCCTGAGCCTGCTGGAGTTCTTCGGCATCCTCGACATCTTCCAGGATCTCGTCTCGCCGCTCTTCGTGGATCTGCTCGGTCTCCCCCCGTATGCCGCGACTGCCCTGCTCTTCGGCATCCTCCGCAAAGAGATGGCATTCGAGACGCTTGCCGTGCTGGCCGGCACCGCGGACCTGCCCCTCGTGATGACCTCTCTGCAGCTCTACATCTTCGCCGTCGTCAGCACGCTCTTCGTGCCCTGTATATCCACGATCGCGGTCCTGTCGAGGGAGCTGAATGCCCGCACGGCCCTGCTGGTAGCGATCTATACGGTGGTGCTGGGAATTGGCGTGGGAGCCGCAATCCACATGGCGGCGGTCTGAATGGAAGGTGATGGCACAATGTATCCGAGGATGGCCGGAACACCGGAACGCCCCGCTCGTGCCGTGCCCGGTGCATCACCGCCCATCATCCGGGCGGGTGATGCGCTGTGCTGACATTCGTGGGGCTGGGCCTCTACGACGAGGGCGACATATCCTGCAAGGGGCTCGAATGCGTGCGACGAGCGGATTACGTATACCTGGAGTGCTACACATCAAGGCTCACCGGCACGACGGTGGATCGCCTGCAGGCGTTCTTGGGCAAACCGCTGCACGTGCTGGACAGGGCTGCGATCGAGCAGGATCCCGCCGACCTCCTGGAGCGTGCCCGGACAGGGCGGGTCGTCCTCCTCACCGGCGGCGATCCCATGGTCTCCACCACGCACATCGATCTGCGCATGCGGGCGGCGGCGACGGGAATCCCGACGCATATCATCCACGGAGCGTCCATATCGACGGCGATCTGCGGTATCACCGGGCTCCAGAACTACCGCTTCGGCAAGTCCTGCTCCATCCCTTATCCCCGCAAGGGATGGTCTCCGGTCACACCCTGGGAGACCGTCCGCCTCAATCTGGAGCTGAACCAGCACACCCTTGTATACCTGGACATCCAGCCGGATCGCTGCATGACTATCCCCGAAGGAATCGAGATCCTGGAGGGGATGGCACGCACGACGGGGGCGGAGCCTCCCTCCCTGTACGTGGGGGTCGCCCGCGCCGGATCCCGAAAACCGCGCGTGGCGGCAGGTAGCGGGGAAGCGCTGAAGCGGATCGATTTCGGACCTCCGCTCCACATCCTCGCCGTACCGGCGGTGCTGCACCCGATGGAGCGCGAGTATCTGGAGACGTTTGCACGCTTATGAGAATCGATGCAGCCGGACGGGAGATAGAACGGACGCTCCTCACCCTCGTGAGCACGCCCCCTGCGAACAGCGTGCTGCACAGCGTTATGGAGGAGATCCTCGGGATGGCGTCCGCCTACTGCAGGGATGGCCGGGCCTTCTTCGAGCGGGGAGACCTCGTGAACGCTCTAGCCGCCTACGCCTATGCGCTCGGGTGGATCGAGGGGGGGCGGTGTCTGGGGCTGATCGTCCTGGAAGGGTCCACGGCACTGCCCCGCTTCACGGAACGGATGCCGGATGCCCTGCAGGGGCGGCTGGACGAGAAGACGCTCCGCTACGGCAACCTCCTGCGGCGCGGTCTGCAGGCGATCGACTGTGCTGCCGAACGCGATACGGCTCCCTTCAGCGCCGCTCTCCATTTCCTTCGGGTGGCGGAGGGCATGGCGAAGACCGGATCCAGGAGTTACAGCGACGGGGATGCGGAGAATGCGCTGGCCTGCTACAGCTACGGATTTGCCTGGCTGGATGCGGGAATCCGAGCCGGTCTCTTTCGGATCGCGCTCGACCGGGATCTCTTCACGATATGAATCTGCCTAAAAATGCAAGAATGAACTATTTTATGGGTGCATCGACCAATACTATGAAACGGAACTTCGGCGGATGCATGGCAGGATTCTTCTGACTCTCTGGAGACGTGATCGATGAGAAAGTCATACAGGAAATGGTTCTGGATATCGATTCTCTTCAGCACCGCCGTCCTGGCAGCTGTGCTCTACTTCACGTTCGACGAGACCACGGTGGAGTATCTCTCGCGGATCGATCCTCTGTTCCTGATGCTCGCGCTCGGTTTGCATGTAGCAGCACTCGCGGTCTGGGCAGTGAAGATCCAGAAGATGGCGAAGTCGCTCGGGTATCGGGTGGGATTCCTCTACTGCCTCAACCTGGTCAACGCCAATCTTCTGATCGCGGCCATCACGCCCTCCCAGGCCGGGGGGGAGCCGGTGCGCATCCACGAGCTCTATGCGGCGAACGTCCGGCTCGGCGATGCGACGGCGCTCGTCATCACCGAGCGGATCCTGGACGGGATCGTCCTGGCGATAGGCGGGGCTGCGACTATCTTTATCCTGGGGACCATGAGCCTCTCGTCCTGGATCGGACTGCTGATCTTTGTCGCATGGCTCGGGGTGATCTCGATCATCCTGATCTTCTTCTTCTCCATGAAAAGACCGGACCGCCTCAAGCACCTGGCGAAACGGGCGAGCGCTCTCTTCACCCGGAAGTGGGATCCCGATCGTGTGCAGCGATTCAGCAATCGTCTCGACTGCGAGGTGGACAACTTCCACTCCAGCCTCTCGCTCTTCACCCACCAGGGACGCGGTGGGCTGCTATGGGGCACGTTCTTCACGGTGATCTTCTGGAGTCTGGAGTTCCTCACGCCTTCCTTCATCCTGATGGGGCTCGGCACGTCTCCCCATTTTGTGGAGTCCTTCGTCGCCCAGATCATCATCGCCATCGTGATGATGGTCCCGCTGACGCCGGGCGGCTCGGGTCTCGCGGAGGTGAGCGCCTACTCGCTCTACGCCCTCTTCGTGGATTCGGCCATCGTGGGCGTTTTCGTGGTGCTGTGGCGGGTAATCTTCTTTTACTTCAATATTTTCCTCGGGGTACTGTCCAGCATCCCCATCCTGCGGAGGAAGGTGTACAGTCTGGATCGCGACGGCAGGTGACAACGTTTAATACAAATAAGGGTTACGTCCTCTCAGCGTTATGGATCTAGTTCAGTGTGCAGTCCAGGGCGTGTTCATCTCGGTCACAGAGCTTGGAACAGCCCCCACGGTCGTGCTGGATGTCGGCGGGGGTTCCTGCATTCCCGTCTACATCGGATTATGGGAGGCGATCTCTATCAGCAATGCCCTGAATAAAGACGTCCTGCCGCGCCCTATCACGCACGATCTCTTCATCGGGTTGTTGAACAACTTTGGGCTCTCGCTCGAGGAACTGCACATCGATTCGCTCGAGGATGGCGTATACTACGCGAAGATGGTGCTCCGCCAGGGCGAACGGTGCGAACTCCTGGACTGCCGGCCCAGCGACGGCATCGCCATCGCCCTCCGTGCGGGTGCGCCCATTCTGGTAGATGACGACGTAATCCGGATGGCCTCGATCAAGAGGGAGAATCTTCCCCAGGTGGTCGATATCCACAACTATTTCTGATCCCATTCCGGACGGAATGCAGATGCCCCGATACTCGGTTAAATACTGGCACCACGACGGCCGGATAACGGGGATGCCAGAATCAACCGAAGTTATGGATTCTGGAAGTGTGCAGGGCAAATTATCATATGATAAATTTTATAAGCGCAATTTTGAATAAAGTGTAAATAATCTCCCAATTCTAAAATAGCACCATAATAACATCGAATGTCAATAGTAATATTTATATATAATAACACCGAACTATTTTTCAGCGATTTCATGACAGATGAGAGAACCCCCGATGCGTCCCAGTTCTTCTGGCTGATCGACGAGCTGGACTACGGGGTGGTGCTCATCGATACCGATCTCAAGATTCTATGGCTGAACCATGCCCTGGAGGATCTCTTCGGGATCCGGCGGGAGGACGTTCAGGGGCAGGAAGTTCTCTCTTTCATACGGAACGCGATCGCACCCCGGATCGAAGAAGGTGCAACGCTGCTGGAGCGAGCTTCGTATGCGGTGGCAGGCGGTATCTCTCTTCGGGATATCGAATGCCACCTGAAGGAGCCCATGGGTGGGGTGGAATGGTTCGACTACTCCAGCCAGATCGTCGAGAATGGCCCATTCGCTGGCATGCGCATGGACATCTACCAGGATGTGACGCTCCGCAAGCAGCTCGAACAGGAGCTCGCCCAGCATTTCGGGCACCTGGGCGAGATGATAGAAGCGAGGACAAAAGAGCTGCGCGAACTGAACGAACAACTCCAGCACGAGATCCAGGATCGGAGGAAGGTGGAGGAGGAGCTCTCGAAGGAGCGGGACTTCAGTTCCAGGCTGATCCAGGGATCCCCTGCCTTCATGGTCGCCATAGACGCCCGGAGCAGTGTGGTGATGATGAACGAATCCATGCTCCATGCTCTGGCTTTTACGCAGGAAGAGGTGATCGGGAAGAACTATTTCGCCCAGTTCATCCCGGAGCCGGACCGGGAGTCGCTCTGGGCATTCCTCCAGGAGAAGAGTTCCGTCAAAGAGCCGTTTGCATTCGAACACAGGCTCCGCACGAAAGAGGGGCGCGAACTCCTGGTGGAATGGCTCGGTAGGGCCGTGTATAAAGATACAGGGGAGTTCGACTACTTCTTCGGGATAGGCATCGACATCACCGAACGGAGACGGGTGGAGTCGGCGCTGTCCCAATCCGAGAATCTCTACCGCACGATCTTCGAGACAACGGGCTCGGCTACGATCATCATCAACGAAGACTCAACGATAGCGCTGGCAAACACCGAGTTCGAGCGGGTGTTCGGCTACACCCAGGGCGAGACGGTGGGGAGGAGCTGGATCGACCTCATCTCCAGGGAAGATGGCGAGCGCATGAAGGAGTACCACCGTCTCCGTCAGATCGATCCCAATCTCGCTCCGCGGAACTACGAGATCCGTCTCGTCGATCGTCAGGGAGAGATCCGGAACGTGTCCGTGACGATCGCCATGATTCCGGGCAGCGGAAAGAGCGTGGCTTCTCTTCTGGATATCACTGAACGGAAGCGGGCAGAGGAGGAGATCCGACAGCACAACCGGTATCTCTCGACTATAAACCAGGTGATCGCGGCGGTGGCATCCGCGGGAAGCCTGGACGAACTCCTGGACGTCGCCCTCGAGAGGACCGTCGCTCTCCTCGAGTTCGACGCGGGAGCGATCTACCTGGTCGATCCCCTGCATAAGAAGGCGGCGCTGAAGGTGCAGAGGGGTCTTCCGGACTGGTACCTGAAGCAGATGGAGACGCTCGAGCTCCAGGAGGCACCCTATTCGCGGATCTTCGGCAGCGGGGAACCCTGGTATATGGAGAAGAAGGATATCGGGATCCTCTCCTTTGCGAGCATCCCCTTCCTCGCGGGGGAGGAGGTGATCGGTGCGGTTCACCTCGCCACCGCGAAGCAGTACCCCTTCACGGAGAAGGAGAAGGAGATCCTCGGATCGATCAGCCGGCAGATAGGAAGCGCCATACAGAAGCGGATGCTTCAGGAGAAGCTGGAGAAAGCGTACCGCGAGTCCACCCTCTATCTGGACATCATCAGCCACGACATCAACAATGCTAACAATGTCTCCATCATGTACGCCGAACTCCTCGCGGATATGCTTGAGGGGGAGAAGAAGGAGTTCGCAGAGAAACTGGTGGCGAGTGTCAAGAGGAGTATCGAGATCATCGGCAATGTCTCGAAGATACGCAGGGTGTACGAGGACAAACCGGTTCTCAAATCCATCGACCTGGACTCCGTCATCCGCTCCGAGATCCGCACCTTCCCCGATGCGGATATCCGATACGACGGCACCGATGCCGTGGTGACCGCGGATTATCTCCTCTCTGAGGTGTTCGCCAACCTCATCGGCAACAGCCTGAAGTTTGGCGGACCCGCGGTCTCCATCGCCATCCGCCTTGAGGATAGGGGTGACGAAGCGGAGGTCACCGTGGAGGATAACGGGCCCGGCATATCCGACAAGGTCAAACCACTCATCTTCAACCGTTTCCAGCGCGGGGAGACGAAGGCCAGCGGGAAGGGCCTCGGTCTCTACCTCTCGCGGATGCTGGTGGAGCGCTATGGGGGGACGATCTGGGTGGCGGATCGGGTGCAGTCCCACCCCGAGCTGGGTGTCGCCATCAAGTTCAGGCTGAAGAAAGCCTGAGTTCCTGCGCTCTGTCGAGATCTCATCGAGATAATAATGATGGCTTTCTAGTGGACTCTCCCCCCGCGGCCCGATCCGGGCCGCCCCCACCCCACCCGGCGGGGGGGGGACAAGTTCGATAGGCCCGGAAGGGGGAGGAAAAATCAGAAGCCT
>JAXDAH010000181.1:0-2751 GCA_034679905.1 Methanomicrobiales archaeon
CCTGCCCCCGGGCCTCGATCACGCCCATCAGAAGGGTGCGGATCTCCTCTATTGCTTTTCGCTTCGATGGATCGGCCAAGGCATCGTGGTTGGCGATCAGGACCGTGTAGGACTCCATGATCTGCCCGACGATCTTCAGCCCGTTCCTCCGCAGGGTCGTTCCTGTCTCCGTCAGATCGACCACCACATCCATGAGGTCGGGCACTTTCGCCTCCGACGCGCCGTAGGAGGTGAAGAGCTGGACGGGTATCTTCAGGGACTCGAAGAATACCTTCGTCATGTTGGGATACTCGGTTGTCACCCGACTGCCGGGGCGAATCTCGATCGCGGAGTTGATCGGCTCGTCAGCCGAGACGGCGACCACGATCCGCACGTTCCCCTCGCCCCCCTTGCTATAGGTGAGGTTGGCCACCTCCGCCACGTCGGCGCCGGTCTCGCGCACCCAGTCCAGTCCGGCAATCCCCAGATCGAAGTAACCGCGCTGCACGTAGGAGGGGATCTCCTGCGGCCGAAGGATCTTGATCTTCCCGATCCGCTCGTCGGCAATGCGTGGACTATAGTCGCGGTCCGTCCGCTTCACCTCGAGATCGGCCTCTTTGAAGAGCTGCAGGGTCTGCTGCTCCAGGCTCCCTTTTGGGAGAGCGATTGTGATCATATCAGAAAAATGGGGGATGCAGATTTTATGAATGTTCGTACTTCTATTCGAGGCGGTGCACGATCAGTCCGCTCAGGAGTTTGGGCTCGAACCAGGTGGACTTGGGTGGCATCACCATTCCCGCATCCGCGATAGCGAAGACCTGGTCAACCGTTACGGGCTGCATCGCGAACGCGACCGCATACTGCCCGCCGTCCACCATCCCCTCCAGCTCGGAGAGCGGTTTTGCGCCTCCCATATAGTGGAGCCGGGGATCCGACCGGGGGTCCGAGATCCCGAGCAGCGGCTGCAGGATCGCCTCCTGGAGGACCGTCACATCCAGGGCGTGGATGGCATCGGCGGAGGGATCCGCTGCTTTTGCCAGCTCATACCACGTGCCTGCCAGGTACATGTGAAAGATGTGCATGCCCTCCCGGGAGCGGGAAGGCGGGATCCGGTACCGTGCGTCCTCGATCGTGCCATACGGGTGTACTTCTACGACCTCTTCCAGCCTCGCGAGGAACGCCTCTGCCGCCATGCCGTCCAGATCCCGCACCAGTCGGCTGTAACCGTGGATCTTCACCCTGTCATGCGCAAAGAGCACCGCCATGAACCGCTGGGACTCATCGTTCGCGGTGCCTGCGGCCCGCCGCTCTCTGGCGACATTCACTGCAGAAGCGGCACGGTGGTGCCCGTCGGCAATGTAGAGGCAGCAAACGCCGTCGAGGAGGTCTTCGATCCTCTTCCGCGCGGCCGCATCGGTGATGGGGTAGATCTGGTGGACGGTCCTATTGTTCGCCGCGACCTCCGCGACTTTGGGCGCGGCCGGGACGAGCCCCTCCAGGTACGGGTAGATCGATCCCGGATCCTGATAGAGCAGGAATACCAGGCCCGTGTTGGCGTTCACGGTATCGATATGACGCGTACGGTCCGCCTCCTTGTCATAGCGGGTCAGCTCGTGCCGGCGGATACGCCCCTCGATGTAGTCGTCCACGGAGAGGCAGGCCACGAGCCCCGTATAGGTGCGGTCCCCGTCGATCACGTGATAGAGGTAATAGGATGGATCGGAATCCTCTCGGAGCATGTCGTTCGAGAGCATCTGCTCGAAGTTTTTCCGCGCGAGAGCGTAGACCCGTTCGTCGTTTGGAGGGAGTTCGGACAGCTCTGCGTCGGACCGGCTTACCCGCAAGAAACTCAATGGATTCCGATCGATCTCGATACACGCCTCTTCCGCGCTCACGACGTCATACGGAACCGAGGCAATACGGGGAGCCAGACCGGGATCCGGGCGTATTGCGCCGAAAGGGAAAATCCTGACCATAAATACCTGCCTGTACTCATTGTGGGTAAACATTTTTACCTGTTTGCATTATATGATATCCAGATACAACCAGCTATGTCCAGCAACAGCATTCCGCCCAGCAATACCGTGAATATACGACGAGCACGTCCATCCGACATTCCTACCATCTGCGAGATCGAGAATGCCGCGTTCATCGAACCCTGGGATCCAGAGACCTTTGTCCTCACCATGGAGTGGTACAGCTCATCGTTCTTCGTGGCCGAATCGAACGGACAGCTCGTCGGTTTCCTGGCCGGGGCGATGGAGGACATGGGCGACGGTATCTACGGGCACATCTGCAACCTCGCCGTCCGGGCGGAGTGCAGGGGCCGCGGCATCGGTACAAAACTCGTGCGAAGGGCGGAGCACCAGTTCGCCGTCGTCGGTGCGGGCGGGGTCATCCTGGAGGTGCGGATCTCGAATACGGCGGCCCAGCGGTTCTACCACAATCTGGGCTACAACCAGGTGTACCGCGTTCCGGCCTACTACTCGGATGGCGAAGACGCTCTCCTGATGATGCGGGATTTTCGTTATTGACGGCACCAGCATCCAGTGCGTGCGCACGTGGCACACCCGAGTCGAGAAATCGCGCCGAATCGTACTATTCCCTCTGTACATCCCGCAGATGAGGTTCAATCGACGTTCTCGCAAAAGCAGGCGCCGGTATGTGGAACCGGTGCCTCACTTACCCGAAGGATGCTGCCGTTCCTATCCGTACTATCCTGCCTTTAGCGAGCAGGGGGGTGAGGGGGGTGCATCCCCCTCACCCCTTTGC
>JAXDAH010000182.1:0-13174 GCA_034679905.1 Methanomicrobiales archaeon
TTGTTCGCCACGATGAGCACCGGCAGTTTCCGGCTCTCGATGATCCCCACCATCATGATGTTCACCTGCATGAAGGGGTCCTGGGTGCTGTCCAGCATATAGATGACCCCGTCGATATCCTCTCGCAGCCAGTGCATCGCTTCGGCAACACCCTCCGTCGCCTCGCGGGCACGTTTGACGGCCTCGGCCTTCTCAAGACCGTACTCCAGGAACTCCCGGTAGTCGATCTTCGTGGTGACCCCCGGCGTATCCACGATATCGATGGTGACAGCGCTGCCGTTGGCACCGCTGATCGTGATATTCTCCTTCCTTCGAGCACGCCGGGTCTCGTGCGGTATCTCGCTCACAGGGCCGACGGCATCCCCCGTCCAGTCCCGTACGATCCTATTGGCAAGTGTGGTCTTACCGGCATTGGGAGGACCGTAGATGCCAATCCTCGACGTCTTCTTCTTGAAGAAGAATCGCAAAAAATTCGAGAAGCCTTTTTTGACTCGAACAAGGAGACTCATCGCACACCCCAGATCTACAGTATCACTATTTCTTTTGCGGATAAATATAATTTTATATACGTTACGGTGCGTGAATTTCCCGTATCTGTTAATTTCTGAAATTGGCCAGAAGAATTCTTTTATACAATTGACTCGTATGATACAGCTGAAATGTTCGGCGTGTTACAGCGTTCGATAGGAGATGGGGTGATCTCTTGAACAACCGACGTGGCCCCATGCAATTCGAAACCCGCGTTCCTCTACGCGAGGTGATGCGCTCGCGGGCTACCACCATCGATGCCGATGCCACCGTTGCAAAAGCTGCCGAGGCGATGTGTCGCGATGAAGTCGGCAGTTGTATCGTGCTGCAGCGCAACATGCCAACCGGTATCGTCACAGAGGAGGATATCAACTGCAAAGTCGTTGCAAAGGACTTAAAACCGAGCAGCGTTCCCGTGCGCCAGATCATGAGCACTCCTCTGATCACGATCGGCGCCGACAGGACCGTAGGGGATGCCGCTCACGTGATGGTCAGCAAACGAGTGCGGAGACTCCCCGTTGTCGAGGGGCAGAAGGTCGTGGGCATCGTCACCGTGCGGGATATCCTCTCGATTGCCACGGTGATGAACGACATCATGGCCGAACTCATCACGATCAACCGTGAAGAGCCGGTCGAGATGGGCTTATGCTCCCGTTGCGGCATCATGTCCGATGACCTGCGGCGGGTGGACGACCAGCTGATACTCTGCCCCACGTGCCGCGAAGAGGAGCGCCTCGTATGAAAGTCGCCGGCGACGTCATGATGGAGGTTCCAGTACTGTCCGAGCACGACCACCTTACAAAAGCTCGACAGATCCTTCGGGACTACGTGTTCCGCGAGGCGTATGTCATGGACGACGATAAGAAGCGGCTGATCGGTTACGTCGACATCTCGGACGTGCTGATCCTGACAACTACCAAATCGAACGTGGAAGTTACCGCATTCATGAAGGATCCCCCGAAGGTCCATGCAGGCGATACCCTGGAATCGGTCGCGCGGGAGATCCGCGACCACATGACCGACAGCGCTGCCGTCGTGGATGAGAAGGGGTGCATCGTGGGCGGGATCCTGCTCTCCGAGATCTTCCCGATCCTGATTGCACGCCACCAGTTCCGGGGGACGGTATCCGATTACATGAGCAGAGAGGTAGTCACCTGCAAAGCGGACGAGCACGTTCAAAAAGTATATAACCTTATAGTGTCGAGCGGATTCACGGCATTTCCTGTGTTGAAGGACCGCGAACCGGTCGGCATGATCTCCCGGCGCGACGTCCTGAACGCCGGACGGGTGCGCCGGGCGCTGGAAGGCAACATTAACGTGAAGATCGAGAGAGAGCCGACCAATACCCGTGTGGAGAATCTTATGAACACCCCCGTGATCACCGTCTCTCCGGACGATTCCATCAGTGCCGCAGCACGGCTCCTGGTGAAGCACGATATCAGCAGAATGCCCGTTGTCGATGAGAAGAGGATCATGGGAATCATCGATCGGCACGATATCCTGAAAGGGTTGGTTGTTGAGAGCGCAAAGGAGCATTAAGATGCACCGCAATAATCAGATGAACAAGCAGGCCGACAGGCTCTTGAAAATGCCGGGCAAACTCGATCGTGGCCCGGTGGACTTCGAAACCCGAATCTCCCGCCAGGAGGGTGAGATCATGGCGGTTGCCACGCGGGATGTCATCTCCATAACGCCCACCATCCCCATTCTGGAGGCAGTCAAAACAATGACGGAGTGCGGATTTCGGCGTCTTCCCGTCACCGACGCGGGTACCCGCAGACTGCGCGGGATCGTGACCGCCGGTGACATCATCGACCTGATGGGCGGCGGAAGCAAGTTCAATCTGGTGAAGAAGAAGCATGCAGGAAATCTTCTTGCCGCCATCAACGACAGCATCCGCGAGATCATGACCCAGCAGGTGATCTCCGTCCAGAATGACGCCCGGATTGCAGATGCCGTCAGCATCATCATCGAGAAGAAGATCGGCGGGATTCCCATTACCGACAACGATGGTGTCCTCGACGGCATCATCACGGAACGGGACGTGATGCGGATCCTCTGCTCCGAGAGCAGCACGGAGCCCGTCGAGGAGGCGATGAGCCGTACTCTGCGGGTGACGACGCCGGAGAGCACCATCGGCATGGCGACGCGGGAGATGCTGATGCACAAGTTCAGGCGCCTTCCTGTGGTCGCCGATGGCGTCCTGGTCGGGATCGTGACCAGTTCGGACATCATCCGCTACCTGGGCAACGGCCAGATCTTCCAGAAACTGGTGACGGGCGATGTGGCGGAGGTGATGGGGCTGCCGGTGCGGACCCTTGTGTGTGGAGACCTCCATACAATCGAACCGGATCGCACCACCTCGGAAGCCGCAGCCGTGATGCTCAACAAGGGCGTGGGCGCACTGCCGGTCATCGAGGACTCCAGGCTGGTAGGTATCATCACAGAGCACGATCTGGTGAAGGCGTTCTCCGGGGTGTGAGGGATGCAGGCATCGGATGTGATGTCTTCCCCGGTCTACGTGGTCTCCCCCCATGAGCCCGTCAGCCGCGCCCGGAGTCTGATGCTGAAACATCGGATCTCCCGGATTCCGGTGATGGATGAGGGGCATCTGGTCGGCATCCTGACAAAGAAGGATATTGCCTACCGCCTCCGGCAGAGCGAACCTGTCTGGCGCCGGCGGCCCATCGATCGCATCCCCGTCGAGATCCTGATGGTCCAGAATCCCATCACCATCGGTCCGGACACCTCCGTGCAGGAGATCGCGAGGCTGATGCTGACGCAGGACATCAGCGGGCTGCCGGTCGCGGACGGCGATGCGGTACTCGGGATCGTGACCAAGTCCGACGTGCTGAGGTCGGAGGCGGTGCGGAGGCTCACCCTGTCGGTCGGCGATCTGATGACCGACGTGATGACGGTCACCCGCTATCACTCCCTCGATCACCTCATCGATCTTATGAGCGAACGGCACGACAAACTGGTCGTGGTGAACGATAACGGATCCATCGCGGGTATCATCACGGAGAGCAACGTGGCCTTCTTTGTCTTCGTACAGAACGACCCGGATCGCGTGGAGATCGGCGTTCCCGCCAAGGAGATCACGCTGCTCCGAAAGGCGGTGCCAGGCGGCAGGAAGCAGTTCCGCGACGTGATTGAAGTATCCAGCGTTGCCGAAGACGTGATGTCCAGGCCCGTCATCACCCTGCCCGTGAGCGCTCCGCTCTCCGAGGCGGTTCAACGAATGCAGCAGCACCATATCACGAGCGTTGTTGCAGTCGGAGAGAACGATGAACTCAGAGGAATTGTGAAACGAGACGATATCATTCGCGAGGTGGCAAAATGAACGAAGATGTGCTCATACGAGATGTGATGTCAAAACCCATAACCATCGCAAAATCGGCATTTGTCACGGAGGCACTGGACAAGATGCTGGATGGTGGTGTCGACCCCCTGATCGTCACCAACAACGGCGACGTCGTGGGAACGATATCCCGCAAGTCCATCGCCCGCAAACTGGGCAGGAGGCAGGCCTCGACCATCGCGGCAACCTCGATCCACGTGGCAAACAGCCTTGAGCACGACTTCACATCGGCATACCCGGACCAGAACATCGACGTTTTGATCCCGCTTCTCCAGGTCTACAAGCTGGTGGTGGTGCTGGACGAGGATCACCGCCTGATGGGGCAGGTCACCGCCGGGGATCTGCTGCGCGTCGTCGAGCCGGTCGGTGAGATAGAGGAGGTGATGGTTCCTGCATGCATCATCCAGACCGATGAGCGGGTCGTGCACCTCCGTCGCAGGATGCTCGACGACGGTATCGACAAGTTCGTGGCGGTGGAGGGAGGGGAGCTCATGGGCATCGTCACGGAGACGGATGTAGCGAACGCAATGCGGGCATTCAAAGAGGTGGTGGAGGAGAAGTACCAGGACCACCGCATCCGCAACCTGATCGTGCGGGACATCATGAGCACCCCGATCATCTCCGCCGAGAAGAGCAGCGGCATCTCGCCGATCGTAGAGATGATGCTCTCCCGTAACATCAGCACTATCCCGATCATGGAGAACGGGAGAGTCATCGGCATGGTGACGCGCGAGTCTCTGGTGAGAGCTCTTTAACACCTTTTTTTCGTTCTGTCGGGATCCGAAGAGCGTATTGATGGCGTGCCGGTATTTTCGGGAAGGGTCGGAACCCCTCCAACCCCTTCTCGGACGGTAGAGAGTTTTCTACCCCGTCCTATACGGGCCTATCGCACCAGACCCCTCCCCTCGGAGGAGGGGAGGGGGCGGCCCGGAACGGGCCACTGGGAAGGGAGCATCTCGACCACTCTAGCCGATAGAATATCCACCGGTGCATAAATACCCCGAAGATCTCTTCTACTCGACATGCCCCGCACGGGGAGTATAGATCGGGATTCTCCCGGGGCGGTGATGGGGCAACAGCCTTACCTGGGACCTTCCATCGCGTTACAGTTGTCGGATTGAAGCGGGGCAGGTGTCCATGCCGTTCTGCTGTATCGTCAGCGCATCGGAGAGGGCGGACAGGTAACAGCACCCGTAAGAAGGTGCATCTTCCCGACTCTCAGGTATGGGAAAAGAGGAATTATTCTTCTGCCGGCTGTTCCGGGGTCTCCGCCGGCTGGTCTGCCCCTTCTTCCGCAGGCGCCTCTTCCGCGGATCTGGCGGGCCGTTTGAAAGTCTCCAGCAGCACGATCTCTGCAACGTCCGGCAGATACTCGAACGTCTCGTGGACAACCCGGCTCCTCCAGATGAGCCAGCGTCGATCGTAAGTGATGGCCGGCGGCAGCTGGATCGTCACGGTGCCGTTCTCGAACGCCACATCCATGTCCCGCTGGACATAGAGCCGTATCAGGCCCTTCACCCGATTCTCCACCCCTTCGACAGTATCCTCGATGCGGTAGGTGTAGTGAACGGTCTTGCCGGCGAGGGGGCTGTTGAAGTCGACGACGGCACGCCGTCCGATCACGTTGGTGACAACGCCCTCCCGATCCTCGAGCTTCACCTGCATGCCGACGAACGGCTTCTCCTTGAAGTTGGTGATGGGGATGGACTCGACGAGGTTGTCGTCGTGGGGCCCGAACGCCCTCTCGGGCGGGACCTCGACCTCCCCCTCATCGCCGATCTCTCTGCTCATCAGGGCCTCCTCGAGGCCGGTGACAACGTGTCCGCTTCCGAGGCGGATCATGATCGGACCGTACCGGGCTGAAGGGTTGTGAATCCCCGCCTCTTTTGCGATCTCCTCGTCCGTCGTATCGATTACAGTATCGGTGATCCGACCGGTATAGGATAAGCGGATAAAATCTCCTTCTCCAAGTGGCATCTCGTGTTCACCTTGTCTATATTAAGTCACGATGAATAAATTTAAAGGTAGCTTCAATGCTCGGGTATAATCCTCGTTTCCACGGGAATTGTGCACCCTTCTCCGGCCGGAGCTGCAATGCCAACTCTCATCCCCTGGTAATGGAGGGCCCGAAGGAATGGGGTACCGTGCATGCAGGGATCTACTGGACCCGTACTGAATCTGGAGAGATGCCGACGAGGGTTCTGTAGGCTATCCTCGCGGTAGGGGTCCCAACGTTCCCTGCCGACGCAGAATGGATACGCGGAATCAGCGACTGTATGTCGGCTCCTATCCTACAGGAAGGGTACCGCCCCCGGGGGCAGATGGAGAAAGGAGGTTGCTCTCCCTCGGGATCCCTCCCGCGTCTGCTGCAATGGGGCGTGGGCCGGAAAGTGACGATCGACATCGGCTGCGTGCGCGAAACCAGGAGAAGCCTCTCCGGGGATCTGTTACACCCCCAACCAACCCGAATCGACAGGCGGGGCCATGAGCGAAGAGAACGAGGATAAAGGATCTCCGCTTCAGGGGATGGGGCTCGGGGAAATCTCGGGCGGGCTTGCCGCCCTACAAGTGACGTCTCGGACCGGTCCCGGTTCCTGCAGCCACCAGGGAGCGCGGGAGAGGCCGTTCTGTCGATGAGGTCGACGATGCCTTGGTATCCAGACCTTAATGCCGAGGGAACGACAGAGCTGTAGGTGAGTATGCTTGAGATCGAGGTAAAAGTACGGGTTGCGGATCTGGATGCGGTGCGGTCCCGCCTCAAATCCAGGGGCTCGCGGCTCTGCGGTCGTTCCGTCGAGCGGGATGTCTACTACAACGCACCGCAGCGGGACTTTGGAGCGACCGACGAGGCGTTGCGGGTGCGGTACGCAGGAGACACCTGTGTCGTGACGTACAAAGGCCCGAAACGATCCGGCCCGGGGCTCAAGGTGCGCGAGGAGTTGAACGTCGGAGTGGAATCCGGCGAGGAGTTCGAACGAATTCTGCGGCATCTGGGTTTCAAGCCTGTCCGCGAGGTGGTAAAGATGCGGGAAGCGTATACGATGCCCGGGGCCACAGTCCTGCTCGACGAGGTCGAGGATCTCGGCAGTTTCGTGGAGATCGAAGCCTCAGCAGAGCTCGAGGAAGGTTTGGCGACAGAGCGGGTGAACCGGCTGGCAGAGGAGCTGGAGCTGCCAAAAGAGTATATCACGCTCTCTTATCTGGAGATGGCACTTGCCAGAGACCGGTGTTCACCGACTTGATGGTGAGTATCCGGATCAGGGAAGCACCCTCACCATATCGTCCAGTGCATCCTCCAGAATATGCTTGGCGGACTGCAGATTCCGTGCGGTGGAAGGGGGAAGAGTGCCCTGCCGTGACGCCTGCACCATCCGCAGCGTTATGACGATCTCTTTCATCTGCGCCCTGGCCCGGGTAAGCGCCCTCTTCGATCCCTCAAGGTCGCCCGCATCCAGGAGATACCTGGCAGCGGCGAGATCGCGCCGCAGCTCGTCCGCTATATCCCGTGCCACGGACGTATCGATATAATAGGACTCCAGTTCCTGCAGAATCTCGTCTACAAGCAGGGGAACCGGCCGTGTTGCCGACGGCGGGCGGAATACACGGGTCTTCATTGTCTCTGGTATACTCTCCATTCCCATCACGAGGCCGCACTCATTTCCTGTATCGGAATATCCGATGTGTATGATAATAAATTGATAAAATCTTCTTGGTTTTAGCCTTGAACCAGAGAGCTCGATAGCTGAGCCGAATGGTTTCATGCTCGCTGGATAGAAGAGAAATATCCGCCAGACGCCCCCGGGGATGCGCCAGCGCATTCGGGATAGGACGCTGCGGGGAGAAAGAGATGCGGGAGAGGCGGGTCAGAGGGTCAGCAGTTCGATTGCAATGTCCCGTGGCTCGCTCCCGAACTCGAGAATGGCGCACTGGCCTTTGGAGCCCTCGCCGGGGTTGACAAGCTTGACACCCTCGATCTCCATCACGCCCCTCTGCTCGTGAATATGGGCAGTGCAGATCAGATCGAAGTGCTTCATGTACTTCCGGATGGCGGGGCTGCCAACATGCTTCCCATCGATCACATCCAGCGTACCCTCCGGGGGTGCATGGGTGATCAGAATGTTGTGGACATTCCGCTCCATGCCTGCGGTGAGATTGCGGAGCATCGCATCGATCTCTTCCTCGGACAATTCAAAAGGCGTGTCGAACGGGGTGATATTCGAACCCCCGATGCCGAGTACGGTCATATTCCCGATAGTCATGGAGTTGCGATGCAGGCATACGGCGCTCGATTCGTCCAGGGCATCCAGAACATCCCGTGGGTCGCAGTTGCCAGGGATGGCAAGACAGGGTACATCGATGCGGGACACGACGGAGAGAAGCGCTTCGGAAGGGCCTAAGTGGGTGATATCACCTGCGATAAAGACCAGATCGGGCTCAAGACCCAGGAAGGAGTCGAGCTTTCCGAACTGACCGTGCATGTCGGCGAGCAGGAGAACTCTTGTCATTGTACCATGATCCGCCTGCTCCATAAAAATGTTATCGGGGTGGAAGGGCACCCGGTCATCCGCAGCATCGGGGTGATGAGGGGCATCCAGCGTTCCGAATGGAGGACGGGCGGGTCTGGCGGCGGTCGCGGCAGCCTGGGATCGAGCCCGTGATCTGCCGGTTGACCGGGGTCAGCGGATGCAGGCGAGTCTGCGGTACTATTGGCCCCTCGCGGGAGAGTCTTCCGGGAGCAGCCGGGAGAGTGGATCGATAACACAGGATATCGGAATGGTCCAGATGCAGGTTCGGACCGCAGCCCGGCATCAGAGAGGGATCTCGTCAATCTCCCGCCATCGGAAGGGGCTCAGTACGCGGAGAGCGGAATCCGGGCGGGAGGGGGACGATCGGCCCCATTCTTCCGGCTGCGGGATCCCCTGCTCTGGTTTCCAGGCTATCAGGTACTGGGAGGTGGAGACCTACCTCCCAGAAGTCCGATATCGGGAGCGCAGGAGGGCAGCCGTTGTGACGGCGAAGTGTCGGAGCCTTGAAGGAGAAGGGGAGATCTTCGGTATATCCGGGAGTGGGGCCGGGAAGGGGATCTCCGCCGTGGGGGACTGCAGAGGAGCGTACATCCCGAAGCAGGATCGCTTCCAGGGACCCTGCGGGAGGAGCCGCACGGGAAAACCCGTCCCGGCTACCTTTGTGTATCAGACATAGAGTACGTTTCTCAGTTTAGGAGGCTGCTCCAGGTGGAAGCCTGCACGCAGCCTCCCATCTTCCCGAGTAGGCAGGCATGGAACCTTCTATCCCGCTGCCGCCAAGATCCATCGAGGGCAAGGATGGAGCGGATCTCTGCGCCGCTGGAGAATCTCAGCGCTCCGCATCTTCGGACGGCCTGGCGGGATCGTCTGCCCTTCGCCAGGAGCCGGTGAGCCTGCCCTGCAGGGCAAGCTGCCCGAGAGTCCGTTCTGTCTCTGTGAGCAGTCCGCGGGGAGGGCTTCCTGCCAGTGCGGTTCCGGGCAGGGGCGTGAATGCATGGATGTGCACCATTCCACGGCCCGACGCCCAGAGAATGAGCTGTACTGTATCCCTCTGGTCGGCATCGGTCTCGAACGGGAATCCGACGATAAAGTCCACCACGGGCGTAAATCCATGTTCGCAGGCGAGCTCCACCGCCCGGACGACCTCTGCGGTTGTATGGCCCCTGTGGAGCCGCCGAAGGATCGCGTCGCTGCCGGACTGTGCGCCGAAGTGGATCTTCGTGTTGGCGCAGTACGCGGATATGAGCTCGAGTGCCTCGTCCGTGACGAACTCAGGCCGCACCTCGCTCGGGAACGTCCCGAAGTAGATGTTGCCTCGTAGCCGTGCAAGGAGCTTCTCGACCCGATCGAGCCGGGGACGTCTTCCATCGGAACCGTATGCCAGCGCATTCGGGGTCACGAATCGGATATCCTGATATCGTGATGCCGCTCTCTCGATGCAGGAGAGCGAGCGGTGCCGCATGCAGCTGCCAAAGATGCGGGGGGTCTGACAGTAAGTGCAATGGTGCGGGCATCCGCGGGTGATCTCGATGTACCCCTTCACCGTGGTGAAGGGGGGGAAAGCATCCAGGATCACCGTCTCCTCTGCCGGAGTGAAGCCATCCTCTGTCGCCACGCCCGGGGGAATCCCCTGTCTACCCGTCTCAAGCCACGACAGGAGCCGGGGGAGCGCACGCTCTCCCTCGCCCACCACCACGTAATCCGCATACTCCGCCACCTCGCGATAGCATGCGGAGGCATGGGGACCGCCTACGATGGTGATACAGGGGGCCTGCCGGATCTCGCGCCGGTACTCCCGCTCGTTGAGCGAGTTCAGGCTGTAGCAGGTGATATCCGCCGACGGAATATCCACGGTATGCAGGCGGTATCCGCTTCTCTCACAGGCGGCGAAGAGCGCTGCAAACGTGTTTCTGGCAGCACCGATGGACCTCCAGTTTACAGTCAGGGGGGGTGGCATAGAGCGATGAACGCACCTGAGATCTCTTGAGGCGATGTCTAATGATAGTATCCCAGCCTCTTCCGCTCCCACCAGCAGCCTGCCAGGGTGAACCCTGCGGTGCCTGCGGTAAGGCCGTCTCGCAGGGACATGCACAAGAAAAAAGGTCCTTGTCTATAAATATTATAATATTAATAAATAGAATAATTACAAACAAATTTTTGATTATTTGATGATTATTGTTTATAAAATGAATATGATAAAAATAAATATTGATACAATATAGAAAATATTTTTATAATAGAACATATAAATACAATCGCATCGAAAATCCCCTGGAGACGATCGCCCTGGCCTTGAGACCAAACCGCCAACCCCCAATCCGAAGCCCGCAGCGCGGCAAGCGAGAGAACTTCACCCATAAGTTCATCATCTACTGCCAGGGGAAGAAGGGAAGAGGAAGCGATGGGCGGGGCAGGGTTGCCTTACCGGATCAATGCCTGTACGTCGAGATCAAGAGTCCGGAGACGGTGCTTCTGCCGCTGCTGGAGAAAGAGTTGAAGAAGCAGAACGGGAGCGGGTTCCGGATCGTGAAGTACAAACCGGAGATCCTCAAACTCTTCCCGCGTTTCGAGATAGCCCGATGTAACTCCACCGAACAGCTGCTGGGACATCTCGGCACCCTCAAGGATGCAGGGAGCGCGGACGGAGGATGGGGGCAGTGATAACCGAACAACGTGAGGGCGGCATCGGGCTCTAATCGGCCAGTTCACCCTCATACACCAGCTCACCGGTGTCGCCATCCACCGTCGCCTGCGCACCGCTCTCGAGCCTTGATAAGGGGACTTCCAGACGATCGATCACCGGAATGCCAGCCATGATAGCACCCACAGCAATGATCGGCTCCGCCTCTTCGTTGACGATCGCGGCGGGCGCCTTGCCGTTCTTCTTGAGAGCGTACAACACGTACGAACCCACGGTCGAGCCTTTCCCGTGGCTGAATGCCAGTACTCTGCCCGCGATCGTCTCCCCGAAGAGAGGATGGCCCTTCTCGACGATCCTGCCAGATTCCGGGTCGACGCCGGAGAGAAACGATATCGGCGCCGGGCTCACGAGCACCGCGCCCTTCCCGGTACCCCGTGTAACACTTCTGCCTCTGAGAATCATAAAGCACACCTAATAAATGTCTAGAGATACAATGTGTACAAGGATGGAAGACACCGTCATCAACACAAGTAGCGATACGGATCTATATAAACTGCAGCTTCAGGAACTCACCGCCCAGCTCCTCGACCTGAAGATGAAGAACGAGATCCAGCACAAGGAGATCAATCAGCTGAAACGGGAGAATAACCAGCTGAAGAGAATGCCCTACTTCGTCGGCGTCGTAATCGATCTCCTGGGCAACGGCGAGGTGTACGTCCGTCAGCAGGGCAACAACCAGGAGTACATCACCCAGGTGAACGAGGATCTGTATAAGAGCCTGAAGGCCGGTACCAAGGTCGCAGTGAACAATGCACTCTCCATCGTGAAGGTGATCGGCAACATCTACGATGCACGGGTCCGGGTCATGGAGCTCGACGAGTCCCCCGATGTGACCTTCGAGAATATCGGCGGGCTCTGGGACCAGATCGAGGAGGTCCGCGAGGCCGTGGAGTATCCCCTGACAAAGCCCGAAATCTTCCGGCACATCGGTGTCGAGCCTCCAAAGGGCGTCCTCCTTCACGGTCCGCCCGGCACGGGCAAGACCCTCATCGCCAAGGCGGTCGCACACAACGCGAAGGCGACGTTCATCCGGATGTCGGGGAGCGAGCTCGTGCACAAGTTCATCGGCGAGGGAGCACAGCTGGTGCGTGAACTCTTCACGCTGGCACGGGAGCGTTCGCCCTCCATCGTCTTCATCGACGAGATCGACGCGATCGGCAGCATGCGCACCCACGACGGCACATCGGGCAGTGCCGAGGTCCAGCGCACCCTGATGCAGCTCCTGGCCGGCATGGACGGGTTCGACAATCGCGGTGACGTGCGCATCATGGGCGCGACCAACCGCCTGGACATGCTCGATCCCGCCCTTCTCCGTCCGGGCCGGTTCGACCGCATCATCGAGATCCCCCTCCCGAACGCAGAAGGGCGACGGGAGATCCTGCGCATCCACACCGCAAAGCTGCGCATGAGCGACGTCAACCTCGAGGAGATCGTGAAGAGGACGGAGCGTGCCACGGGAGCGGAACTGCAGGCGATCTGTCGCGAGGCCGGTATGATGGCGGTGCGCAGGAATGCCCAGGCGATCGAGCAGTCGGACTTCCTCCGTGCGGTTCGCAAAGTCAGGGCAGAACCCCCGCCGGTTCCCCCGATCGACAACCGCATGTGGACCTGAAGCCCGCATAATGCTTTTTTTTATAAAACCTCGAACAGGACCGCCGTCGGGTTCCGATATGCCGCGGCGCAAACAAATGCAGTTTTTCCGTATCCGATCCACGGGATGTTGACGGGCAAGTGCGGGGAAGGGCAGGGAGTCGTCATGCTGAATCTCCTCCCGACCATGAGAACTTCGGGCTAATGGATCGAATCGCGGGAATACGGTTTAGAGGCTTCGATATACTGCCCGGCTCCCGGGGAAGGGGATCCAGTACCACTCTGCGCCTGCCTCCGCGTACGATAGCGCCTCGTCCTGGATCCCGCACGTACGATGGAATCTTCCTCTCGTTCCGGACTTGAGCAACCAGAGCCTGAGATCTCCCGACCCCCGGGGAGGGTGTGTCGAAGCCAATCTGCGGCCTATCGCATTGAGCGGGGGTTCGATCTCCACCACACTATCGTGCC
>JAXDAH010000183.1:0-13453 GCA_034679905.1 Methanomicrobiales archaeon
CACCCGAAGGGCCGATTCTGTCTCTCTCCGAGAGGATCTTATTGGCCGCCCCGCGTACCTTGAAGGAACCCGACCTCTGCATCGTCTCGAGCTTGAGATACACCTTCGCCCCGCTCATCTCGGAGAAGGTGGGGGAGAACACAAGAGGGGTTCTGATCACCTGCTCCTGAATCGTGTGGGCTGCCTGCTGGATATCGATGTGGGAGACCATCGGGCTACCTCTCGCGGCTCCGGGATATGGTTCTTTGGATGGCCCACAGACCACACGCATCGTTCTCCCGCGCCGCTGCTCAAAAAGACAGCCCTATCAACCCTATGCTGCTATACTGTAGCGTTCGCGAATGCCCACGGGCCGACCATACGAGCAGATCATACAACCTGGTGAAGAGAATATTCGTCGATCTGACGGTATTGGATAAACGGCCGCACCAAGACGGTACAGGCATCTCGCCCCGGCAGGAGAACCCGGTTAAAAATGGAGCGGAGTCTCAAGCTGACGCCTGTGGAGAGGATACCTTCTCGATGATGTGGGCGACCCAGCTGATCTCCTCCACGAGCAGACGGATGATATCGTCGAGAGTGATGATGCCTACCAGTCTGCCGTCCGCGTCCACGATGGGAAACCGACGCAGGTTCCAGTCACGCCCGAACTGCATCGCCTCGTAGAGCCCGGTCCTCTCGTCCAGCACGAGGGGATCCTCCGACATGATCTCCGTGACAGGCGTTATCTGCGGGTTCCGAAACTTCGTGAGCACCCGCACCACGAGATCCCTGTCCGTGATGACGCCTATAGGGCGGGCGTCCTCGGTGATCACCACCATATCCGCATTCTTCTCTTCCATCAATCGTGCGGCATCATACGCCGTTGATTGCAGGGGGAGTGTTGCAACATCCCTCTGGCAGCATTCCAGCAATGGCATCCTTCCACATCCTAAACCTAATGAGGGATGTAATAGTCAAGGAGCTATTTTAATGTAGCGTATAGACCCTATCCAGCCATTTTCAGGGCAGAGATTACACGACAGAGCCCGAATATCCCGCCAAATGGTTCTCGGGATTCAAGCTGCGATAAACCGGCGGCTGCGATATCCAACGGACAAAGAGGATGGGTGTCAGCGGTAGATGGGTGGATACGACCCATCGTAGCCGCGGTAGGGCAGCAGCACCTGTTGGATCTCGGTGTCGATGTCGTTCAGGCTGTTCATGACGATCTTGCGGGTGGATACGGTGTAGAGCACATCGTCCATATAGAGGGACCTGCGCACGGCAGAGGGTGATCCCCAGTAGTAGCCCGGCTCATCTTCGTCATCGTGCGTCACAGTTCCTCTCACCTCGAATCCGCTCTCCGGGCTGATGGAGAAGACGTAGGCACCCTGCCAGATCTTCTGGCCGTACGAGCCGTACTTGCTGTCGGCGTTTGCGACCCTCTTTACCTCGCGGACGGGTATGACGAGGATGTTCTTCCCTTTATCGAAGAGGAACGCCTTATGATCGTGCAGCGCCTCCGAATCCGTCCCGGCCTCACCGATCTCCACCTTATCCAGGAGCTCCGGGTTATTGACATCCGTCACGTCGAAGAGAGCGATCTTCAGCCCCTCGACCGAGACGCCCCCCCACTGGTTCTCGGCGGTCTCTTTGCCGATGCCGATGATGTGGTTGTCGTCATAGGGGTGGAGGTAGTCGGAGTAGCCGGGGATCTTCAGTTTGCCCAGGATGCCCGGCGCTTTGGGATCCGAGAGATCGATCACGAAAAAGGGATCCACTCTCTTGAACGTGACCATGTAGAGACGGTCGCCAACGAAGCGCGTCGCGTAGATCTGCTCATCGGGCGCGATGTACTGGAGTCGCCCGAGCGTCTTCATATCCTTATCGACCACGTAGACGTTGCTGTACTGGTAGGGATTCGCCGGCGCCCAGCCGGAGACCGTGGTTGCCACGCGGAGGTTGCCCTCCCACTCGTCCATCGAGAACTGGTTCAGGAGGCGGCCCGCCACCTCGCCCATTCCCGTGTACGCGATCTCGCCGCGATCGATCTCGAACCTGTGGATGATCGTCGCATCCTCCTGCACTACCTGTGCGGAAGCGGTCCTCTCGGCCGCCGGTTCCGCCGCCCACGAACCCCGGCTCGCCTTCTGGTAGGCCATATACAGGTTGTCGCGGGAGACGTACAGCGTGGTCGTGTAGCCGAGCATGAAGGTCTCCGCCGTCACGGGCTTGTCGTTTACGGGATTGAAGGAGGAGAGGGTGTAGAAGGTATACGAGGAACAGGGGATATCGAAGTAGTAGACGTCGGGCGATACAGGGGTCTCCTCGCCCTCGCGGACCTCCGGCATGACCACTGTGTCCCGGTACCACGGTATGCCTTCGCTGGTGATGGCATAGATGTCGCTGCCGATCATCCGTGCGTCGTAGTAGGACCCGCTCAGCCGGATGTCCCGAACCCGATCCGGCGCGGACCTGTCCCGAACATCATAGACCGTTGCATGCGTCATGGAGCGCCAGTATGGTACCGGTACGGCACTGTTCCGGGGTGTCACGTAGACCTCCTCCTGCTGGTTGGAGAAGATCACCAGCCGCTCCCCCAGCATAAAGAGCTCGACGGGCTGGCCCTCCAGAGCCGTCTCGGATACGATCCGGGCCTTCTCCGCCGGGTAGGCGTCCACAATCGTCAGGGTGGTTCCCGATATCAGGTAGATGTACTTTCCATCGTTCTTGAGGAAGTCGGCCTCATCCACACCCTTCACCTGTAGGTTGGTGGTCGAGTACTCGCCAGCGCCGCGGGGCTCGGATGGGATTCCCACGGTGGGCAGGGGAGCAGAGACAGAGTTCGCCGCCTCGCCGTCCGCAGTCTTCTGGATGGCGCCACTACTCCCGTAGGACGGTGCTGCGACCTCCATATGACTCTTCAGGTAGGCAAGGATCTCCTCTTCCGAGGCGAACTTCTTCAGCTCGCCCGACGCTTCCAGCCCCTCCGGCTCCTGCACGAGGGCGGCGCCGATGATTGCGGCGATCACCGCAATCCCGAGGAGGCTGAATATCGCTACCGATCGATCCGACATGATACTCACTGCATCCTGTATCTTTGCGATAGATGGCGTATCTGTCCAGTAACGATATGTATTTTGCCTAAACTTCGAATTCATTCGTAATTAACCAAAATAGGATTCATGGAACGTTCTCCGCACAGATCCTGCCCGACACCGGACGATCGCCGAATCGGCGAACCCCGAGGACCGTTCTCCGCCCCTCCAGCAACCGCCGCGTGGACTGGCGCCCCCTGCGCGCCCGATCCACCTTCCGACGCCCATTATTTTCGGAGCAATCGATGGCTATTCATCCGATAGAGTTCAACCCATTACCATGGCCGATCGCACGCATCCGAATCCCGTCCGTATAGGAGAGGCCTTCAAGCCCGCGCCGCAGTTCAAGGCACTCTACTACGTCTACCTGGCGCTCTCGACTGTCGTACTCGCCCTCCCCTACATCCTGCCGTTGATCCTCTTTGCACCGCCCATCGTCACCGCGGCGATTGCTGTGCCGACTCTTGCGGCGATACTCTTCATTGCCGCCTGGATACCGCTCTACTACAGGTCCGTCGTATACCAGCTCACGGATAGCGAGATCTCCTGGAAGAGAGGGGTCTGGTTCCGCCAGACGGGGATCGTGCCGTATACACGCATCACCAACATCGATATCCTCCAGGGCCCCATCATGCGCGCCCTGGGCGTATCGGCCCTCCGCATTCAGACGGCGGGGTACTCCGGCCAGGCGGTCGCAGAACTGCGGCTGCAGGGCATCGAGGATCCCGAGACGCTCCGTGAGCTCATCCTGGGACACGTTCGAGGGGCGGCAGCGGTTGCCACCGGCACCTACGAGGAGCCGGCGTCCCTGGAGCTCCAGCTCCTCCAGGAGGTGCGCGAGATCAAGCGGCTGCTGGAGATGCATGCAGGAGGCAGGTGATGGGCAATCGACTCCTGCCCCCGCTCCAGAGCGTTCGAGAGATGTTCTTTTAAGACCCTGGACCTGTTAGTTGAGGGCATGCCGACACCCTTCGCACTCGGGGGTTGACAGATCCCCTTCCCGATCTATTCCTGCCGCGGTGGACTCCCGTCCGGTATCGGTGAAGATGCTCGGGGACGGCAGAGCGGACCGGGAGGCAGGGGAAGCGGCCCGAACCCGGGTGCTGTCCTCTTCAGCCAGCAGTATCCAGAGGAGGATTCCTGGCAGATGGCAGGAGCCCCCTCCCGCCGTCCTCATCCTCGCGATGGCGACAGGACCGGTTTCTGCACGATACTGAATCGCGCCGGCTCCCCTCCGGGGACTGGCTGGATCTTTGCGCCCTGCGAGTACTTCGGGCGATGCTTGAACGCATCGCTCCGGCTATCCTGGCCAGCCGGGTCTCGCACGAGATGGAGAGCCACCCCCTCCTCCGCAGTGTACAAGGGATTGCTCGCCCCTTTCGGGCTCATCTCCCGGGTGCGCCTCCATGTACTCCCCATCCGGGTTCGGGGATCTGGCCTCCTGGACCGAACCACATTCCCACCGCAATTGTTGGTGACAGCACGATCCTTGAACGGACGAGAAGGGGATTGGAGCCCTGTCCCATCATGCCGCGACCGCTGCACCCGTCCGCCGCCGCCCGGCCTGCAGGGCATACACGATCGCGCCGATGCCGAGCCCGACGACGACGAGGCGCACGATAGTGCCGATGAAGAAGGGAACGGCAAACAGGATGTGCAGCACCACAAAACCCAGCGTGAAGGCGACGAGCGGGCGGAGCTCTCTATGGATCCAGCCCCCGATCAGGGCCCCTAGAGAGGAGGAGACAAAGAGGCTGGAGAGCAGCACGGCGACGAGGAGGAGTATCCCGTAGATGAGAGCGAACGGGAGGAGAACTACCGTCACTGCAAGGATGACGATCAGGAGCAGGGAGACGAGCAGCGCTCCCCAGCCCACCAGCATCCGGACGACCGGCTGCCGCCGAACTTCCGACTCGACGGCAAAGAACGGGCCCGGGAACAGGAGTATGAGAAAGACCCCCAGGAGGTAGAATCCGAGAGTGATCAGCAGGGAAAGGATGGCGAGGGCAGCCCCACCCGCATCGCCTTCCGCCTCCTGGAACTGCACGGAGCCGGCGGATCCGGTATTCTCGAACTCCGTGGCGGTCACGATCAGCCTGCCGTTCACGGAACCTGCATTCATCACGGTCCCGCCGCTGATCAGGGCGTCACGAGCGATGGAAGCAGCTCGGTCCAGACGAACGGTTCCGCCCGTCAGCACAGCGTTCCGCACCGAGCCGTTCACCTCAACGGTACCACCGGCTGCGACGATCTTGCCCTCTACCGGGCCGTTGATCCGGATCTCCCCTCCAGCTGCAATGACATCGCCAGCTATGGGGGCGTTCACCGTGATCTGTCCGCCCGCGGCCAGGATACTCTCTACAGGGGCATTTATCTCGATCGTCCCCCCGCTCACGATGAGGTCGTCGCCGATGGGTTCGGAGATCAGCACCTGATCCTCGCTCCGAAGCTCCAGAGCCTGTGCTCCCGATACCACCCAGAAGAGGAGAAGCAGAAGCGGCATCCATCTTCGCATGCGGTTTCGATTCCAGAGGCAGTATATATTAAGGCTTCGCCCGGCACCCGCGGCGTGCATGCTTTAAGAGCCTCGTCGGAGAAGGCTTGAAGAACGGACATGGCATCGGGGGCCGGTAAAAGATATATACCAGACTCGTATAGGACGTCCGGAGTGTGAGAACCATGGCGGAAGAGAAGTTGCGGATCTCCCCAACCGTGTACGCGATGCCGGACGACCGGCACGACAACCTCCATGTAGAGATCGAACTGCCCGGCGTCGACAAGGAGAATATCAAACTGCGGATGCACGAGGACAGTTTCTTCGTCATGGCGGAGAAGGAGGACGTGAAGTATGTCGCCTCGTATGCCGTATGCTGCCCGATAGATTTCGAGAAAGCGCACGCCGAGTACAAGAACGGGCTCCTCACCATCGACGTACCCTATCGAACGCCTCAGACCCGCGGAAAAGAGATAGCGATCGTGTGATCCCGGAACAGAGCTCGCAGGACCCCGCCAGCGTGGCAGCGGCGATCCTGCAGAATCCGCCCCCTGAGGGGCGGGTCGATGAGAGAGCCCTTCACCCCTCAACCCGCAGCTGCAGGCGGAGAATCCCCCACCGTTGCAGCCTTCGGGAATAGTTCTAGCAGACGTCCCCCGTCCCGAGCTTCTCCTGCACCTTCTGCGCGAGCATCGCCGAGCAGGTGGATAGCGCGATCAGGTGCTGCAGTGATCGCCGGAGTTCCCGGTTCAGCGACTCGATCTGGTTCCTCGTAAGATATCCCCTGACATCCCCTTTCTGAACTACGGATCCTGCGACCTGGTACTCGACGATGATCCGCTCTATTATCGCCTCGGCATCAAGAAGCACAAAGGGAAGGGGTCTATTGGATGCCTTGAGCAGACTATCCAGCTCTTTCATGCCTCCGTCGATGGCATCGAGACTCTGGATGATGGACGTGATGATCCGGTCCTTCTCGCTGTGGCAGGCGGGATATATCATCAGCTGATCTGTCGGGGTGAAGGATCATAAACTTTCATGAACATTCGTTTGCCATTTACACGACTATTATCATACATTTTGTCCCAACGGTCCACGCTCCGTCGACGACGGTTAAATATGCCCCTGCATCTGGCAGGGAGGAGCCGATCGCCTCTCTTTTATTGCCGGGAGGAGTTTCGTTCTTCCGGAGCTAACGAATCCTAGCCTGCGGGAGATATGCTCCCATAGAATCCTTCATCATGTTCTACGACCATTGATGGTACCGGATAGAAGGATATCGGGGTCGCAGGCGCTCCTGCCCACCTCTTCCCCCTGCCCGCACCCCCGTAGTGTAGCGGTCAATCATACCGGCCTTTGGAGCCGGTGACGGCGGTTCGAATCCGCCCGGGGGTATTGGCAACCTTTTCTATGACGCCGGCGTCTAGCGGCTCTGTCGGATCGTGCCCGAACCTCGTTCGGGAGAGGGGATCCATACCAGAATCCTTCCAGAACGGTTCAAGGGGGACAGCGTCATGGTTCTGCACCTCGACCTGGGGATAGCCCGACTGGAGCTGCCATCCCGCCTCTGCCTATCCCGAATCGGGGAGACGCCGCCACTCGCCTCTTCTCCAACCGTGGCGACCGGATCGGAAGGGTGCGGGGGGTTGCACCAGCCCCCGCTCCCGGAACTGGGCATAGACGAGTACCCTGCTCCAACGCCCATCCCACTGCAGAGGGGTTCGGGGAGAGGACGGTTTCCCCCCGATAACACCCAATCGTGGTTCGAGCACCCCCAGAACAGGACGACAGACCTGTACACCACGCCGGGTGCATACAGCAGGTCTACTACTCGAAGAGAAGAGTGGAGACAAATACGCGAAACGGCACCGGGATACCCTCTCCATCACCGGATAGGATCCCGGTATTTCTATTGCCGTCGCACTGAAAGGAAACCCTTTCGGTCCCAGGTATCGGGATCGTGGAGGGAGTGTGGCCGCGTTCTCCCGTCTCCACGCCACGCACCGACTGCCGCCGCGCTACGGCTGCCGTGCGGAGCCCATAGGGGCACGGTTCGTTCAGCGGCAGGAAGTGCTCGATCCTACCGACCGCGGGCATGAGGGATCAGGAACAGGATCGCGCACAGGCTCAGGATTCCACCAAGCGGCATCGCCGGGCCTGCCTTCGGAGTCGCCTGTGCGGATGCAGGTTTATTGGTGGGGGATAAGGCGGGCTCTGCGGAGGTCTCGGCAGTCGGGCTGACGGCTGCAATGCCCGAATCCCCCTGGGCGCAGACATAGCCGGAACGGGAGATCTCGGTCCGAACCTTACCCATGTCCCCTCCATCCAGCAGCTCGGTACATCCCTCCGGCGTGGCGGTGGCATCGCACCAGATCCAGGCCGAACCTTCGCCTGCTGGGAGAAGCTCCAACCGCAGCGGAGGGTCGAACCGCAGACCCGGCTCCCCGATCCGGTACGGACACGACGTGCAGTTGCGATCCAGACAATCCTCCGGCATCTCCCTGTCACTCCAGATGGATATCTCCTTCACCGGCTCGCCGTCCGCACCCCGCACCCGTGTTCCGGAGGGGATGACGAGTCTCACCGCACCGTCCTCCGACGTGAGGGTGACCGTCCGCAGCACCTCACCCCAGCCGGTCGTGGTGAGCGTGGTGTTGCCGATGAACTGCGTTATGACGGGCTGGCTCTCTCGGCCAGATCGGCTGCGCTGTGTCGGCTGATCGGGTGGCGAGGGTATCATCGGAGTGGGTGTTGCGGTGGGCGCGATGGATCTGTACAGGCTCAGGTATCCCATACCTGTACACCCGATCCCGTCTGTCGCCCGCACGGTGATCGTGTTCCAGCCTTCGGCAAGAGAGATCGTGCAGTCCCAGGCAGCCGAGCCGTCGGCGATCGTCCAGGACCCGCCGTTCACCTGCAGCTCCACGAGCGAGACGCCGGAGGGATCCGATGCCGTGCCCCGCACATCGATACTGCCGGACGACACGGTCGCACCGTCTGCAGGAGAGTCCACGGCGATCGCCGGACCGTTGCCGTCCGCATGATAACGTGTCCAGTGGGCGACGTCGAACCGCAGGATCTTGGTCGCGTTGTCCCAGAGCACGTTGCTCGCAGCGGAGGCGGCGGCAGGGGTTCCGTTCGCGAAGAGGTCAGGATCCCCGTCCCGGAAGATCCCCGGTGTGGTGGTGAAGGTGGGGGCGTGCATCGTCAGGGTCGCGCTCGCGTTCAGGATCGCGAGTGCGGGTGCGGCGGCGTCCAGAGCAATCGCATGCTCCCCGATCTGGATGTGATCCCATAGAGACGGCATCGCGTCAGCAAACGCGGGCTCGCAGAAGTTCAGCGGATGGATAAACTGGATCGACCCCACCACCTCCGCATCGACTTCTCTCTGAACGCTGAACCCTTCCACCGCCGTGAAATCCTCGATATCGCGCAGATCCGTGCTGGTGAGCCCGGTAGGCCCGATCTCCGGGTTCACCACGACGGTGAGGGGAGGGGGAGAGCCGGAGGATCCGCTGCTGGAGTTCTGGAATCCTCCGATTCGGGCGTGGACGGTGATGTTCCTCGTGCTGCTGTTCACCATTCCGAGAGAAGAATCTCCAAGAGGATACTCGAAGTAATAGTCCGCGTCCCTGACAAGGTATGGCGAGAGGAGAGTCGAATTTCCATCCAGTTCGGATACGTCCGCTGTCAGCGTCAGACCGCCGTCCAGCATCTTCACGACGAAGCGCAGGGTGTCGGGCCGGTCTCCCTTTCCCTCCGGCGTGGAGGCGTCGAAGAGGTAGTAGAACGCCGTTGGCTGAGCGGTCTCGCCGCCGTCACCGGGCCGCAGGAACCGGAGCGGCCACTCCGCTGCGAACAGGGGGGTGTGCTGGCCCGGGATGGCGGCAAGGGGAAGGTGATCCACGGCATCACCGGCAATGGCGTAGGGCTCGTCGCAGATCCCGTCGTCATCCCGGTCCGCTGTAGTGGATGAGAATCCGCTGCCGTCCGGGAGCAGCCACAGGTTGCCGCCCAGGGTCGAGCCCCCGTTGATTGCAGCCCCCGGCGTTGGATCGGCATTCCAGCTGTTCGAATTTACAGGCACTGCATTCACTGTGTTGTTGAAGAGATTGTTGTAGACGACATTCCTAGTGGACGAAGCAACTCTAATACCATACTCGTTGCCGTAGATCTGGTTGTCAAACAGCCTGTTGTTGCTGGCGATAGAGAACTGAACTCCGTTCAGGTTCGAATATGCAGAACCCCCGTCAATTGTATTGTTCTGCGAACTTTGAACGTGTATACCCGATTCACCATTGGCATACGCAGTCCAGCCGGTCACCGTGGTGTTATCATTCAGCATGAGGTGGATCCCGTTCTTCGTATTCGATACCGCGACACAGTTCTCTATCCGCCCTCCCGTGACGCGATCGTAGTGGATCCCATAATACCAGTCTCTCACGGTCAGATTGCGTACCGTGATATTAGACAGAGCACCGTGAGTTGAATGCACATAGATGCCATATTTAGGGGTGATATCCAGTCCGTCGATCATATAGCCATGGCCGTCGAAGATCACGTCCGACGCGGTGATCTCGATGAACGCAGGGCGTGCGGTGCCGCTATTGGTGATATCCTTCTGAAGCACATATAAGCCGGAGCTATCGATCACCGTTGCTGTTGTGATATCGACACCGGCTACGGGAACGTGCAGCACGGCAAGGAAGAGATAGAGCATACAGAAGCGGTGCAGGAGTATCCCGGGATTTTTGAATACTCCGGCGGAGATGCGGTATCTGCACGCTCCGGAACAGAGCTTTGTCACTCCCGCCATTCAATGTAAGGTTAAAATACGCACTAAAGAATCTTTATATTCTCGATTCCGCCAATTGTTGTACAACCGTTTCGGATAGGCTGCATGAAGCGGGAGCTATCCAGTATGCACGGCACTTCTTGACGAACTATCGCGGGGGACTCGCAGGCGTGATCCTGTACCTGGGAATCACCATGACCGTCTAGCCGCCTTCATGGCGGCATTCGGGAATCCGACCCCGTTGGCGAGGGCTTTCCTGCACTTTGCCGAGATCTACGCAATCGCGGCGCATCCGCTCTGGAGGATACCAATATCGTATATCCTCGGGGCCTATTGCATCCGCCCGGCTGCGCGCCGCAGCCCCGAAGAATCCCGAGCGGATACACCGCCATCCGCGTCCTCCACGGATATCCGGGATTAACCTACGGGACGTCATCCCGCACCTGGACCTGCCTATAGTAGGGAGGGTAAAAGATGATCCCCTCGTCCCGCAGGGGATCGCGGAATATCAGGGTGTTCCCGTCCCGCTGCACGACAACCATATACGAGTGGTAGTACTGCCGCCTCAGTTCGGGCATCTTCAAAAACCTCTGAACTTCATCGCCTGTGACACCGGAGTACTTCAAGTACGACTTCCCGTCAAGCCGTCCCCGGAGGAGGTGGTACGAGGAGACGGTGTAGGAGTCGCCCGTATCCGCGACGATCAGCCACCGCAGCGGGTGTCGCGTCGGGACGGTCCTGCCCGATGTCCTGACAGATACTGTTATCTTCGTCCCGATGCCGAAGAGCAGAAAGAGCAGGACGATGCCGCCATACAGAGGAATCGCCTGGATATCCGTCAGTCCGGAAAATACCAGCGCCAGGAAGAGCGTGCTCAGGCCGAAAAGGGCCATGCTCGGCCCCGGAAATATGCCCAGGGTGTACTTTCGATCGGATAGGGGATAGAGGAGGGGTATGCCGGGATATGCCAGGACGTCCAGGAAAAGGTGCAGGAGCGTTCCGGCCAGGAGGAAGAGGAGCGCCTCGGCGCTGAACAGGATTCCTGCCGCCTGGAAGGTGGGCATGAGGGCGACGATGCCTGCAGCGGCGCAGAAAATCATCAGGGATACCAGGCACCCCCCGATCAGGCTGTGGGTTACGCCACCATGGGTGAGGATGTACCAACGGGGATACCTGTCAGATACGAATGTTAGCAGGACGTCCAGGTCGGGAGCGATCGAACCCAGTACGCCGAAGAAGAGCGCGGACCGGGCGTCCAGCGCGAGGAGAAGGAGAGATGCAGTGAGACCGTGCGTCAGGACGTCCATGGAGGGGCATGTACCCTCTCCGCTCGAAAAAGGTTATCGGATCGAGTGTACGTTTGCACATTCGCATCGGGATCCGAAGGTGCAGGGTAGTACCCGAGCGCGTGTTCTGAAACAGGCCCTGGATTCAGGTCAGCGATCGCCCCATGAGTATTCGAATGTGCTCGCCATAGCACCGGATCCCTGCCACATTCCGGGGCCAACGGAGAGATCGGGGACCTCCTGCATACCCTGCCGTTACCCTGCACGCAGCTGGTCTTCCCTTCTCAAGGAGAGGAGGCGACATCCCCGGTTCACGGTTCCCTCTCCACTCCCGACGTAACGACAGAGGAGAAATCCCTTCCTACAACTCCCTGCAGTACAGAAGCCCTCCTCAAGGATGCCGAACAGACCACCAGCACTGCGACAGTGAGAAGGCAGATCCAGGTATCGGGAGGAAAGCCATGCATGCATGGCTTGGTGAGTGCCGGGACCTGCTGCCCCCAAGACGAGGGAGTTGTGGAGGAAAGCGCACCTCCCCGTCGGTACAATGAACGGATGAACCACAGAGGACCTCGGAAACCATACCGGTATTCCGTGTGCTGCTATACGTGCAGAGGTCTTTACGGAAAGCCGATCCTTCCATCAGCCCACGTTTTCGATCGCAGCCCGCTTAAACGTTGAGGAGAATACAGCGGACTACGAGCCGCCTCCTTTCCCAGACACGGTCTAGAAGGTCGCCGGATATCCCTCAACCGCAGACCGCGCAGCATGCTCGCATTCGGGGATGGAATTTATACCTGATGCGTCCATCTGGATGCAGGCGATGTAGCATGTCAAGAGGCCAGACGGAATCGAAAACCAGAACCGTGCCCATTTATAACGTCCGAACTGACCAGGTGGAGGACGTGGAGAGGATCGAAAAGAGCGATGCGGAGTGGCAGCGCATCCTCCCGCCGGAGACGTACCTGGTTGCGCGGAAGGCTGGCACAGAACCCCCGTTTACCGGCAAATATCACGACTTTCACGGAGAAGGAATCTACCAGTGCGCCTGCTGCCGCACGGATCTCTTCGGCTCCCGTACAAAGTTCGAGTCCGGAACCGGCTGGCCCAGTTTCTGGGCCCCGATATCGGACCTGAACGTCCGGCAGAGAGAAGATCTCTCTTACTTCATGCGGCGGATCGAGGTGCTCTGCGCACGCTGCGATGCCCACCTGGGGCATATCTTCGACGACGGTCCGCCGCCCACGGGCAAGCGCTACTGTATCAACTCGGCATCCCTTCTCTTCGTACCGAAGGAGGAGGACAGGTAGCCGCGGGGATCTCTTTCGGGACAGGTGCCAGAAGGAGTGCGGTGTCACTCCCTGTCGGTGAACGCGTCCAGCTCCTCGACCTTGTTGATATTGATGAACGTCATGAGTCGCGGATCGAATCTTCGAATCTCCTCCACGCTGATATAGCGGGAGTTCAGGGCCCGCACCATGGCGCGGAGGGAGAGAGCCTCGTGCTCCTCGAGGTAGGCGAGGAGCGCGGAGCGGCGGTACACGGCATGGAGGGGCTCCATCTTCTCCCCATCCCAGACCGGGATGACCGCGTCGTAGCCGTCCAGCCGGGAGAAGAGGAACTCGATCACCTCGCGGTTGATGCAGGGCATATCGCAGGCGGCGACAAATACCTCCTCGCCCCGAGCCTGCACGACGCCGGCGTGGAGTCCGCCGATAGGCCCGATTCCACGCCGGATATCCGATATGCAGGTGATGCGGGGCAGGTGGGAGAACCGTTCGCACTGTTCGATATCCTT
>JAXDAH010000184.1:0-8166 GCA_034679905.1 Methanomicrobiales archaeon
GTACTCTTCGGCCCGGTTGATCGTATCCGTGAGGTTCAGGATCGTCTGTTGCTGGTGGGCAGAGCCGATATACACGCTGACAGCGACGCCGGCCGCATCCATCCGGATAGCCTCTTCTATAGTGACCGTGACCTTTTCATCGCTCAAATCTTCAAATAGAACGCTGTTTCCCCCCGTGATACGCAGCATGATGGGTCTGGATCCGAGATCTTCGGGCGCGATATTGCTCCGCACGGCCCCGCGTGTCGTCATCAGGCAGTCGCAGTAGGGCAGCAGGGCCTTTACCGTCCTGCTCATGTTCCGCAGGCCCGTCGTCGGCCCCTGGAAATAGGGATGGTCGATCGCGAGCATGACCACCCGATTGTCTTTCGGGTTGATGATCCGGTTCATCCGGCTTTGAATTCCAACGTCGAGATATGCCTGTACCATAGGGACACTTCACGAGAATTTCTATTAAGCAACTATAAAAAAGTGGGGATTATTCCTGCGCCGGTCGGACGATCCGGTATCCCTTCTCTGTCAGCCAGCGGTGAAATGCATGGGTGCTGTGGATACAGCTGGATGCACAGATCGCCCGGATCTCTTCGTATCTGGGGGACTTCTCGACTTCCCGATTCAACAGCAGCTGTATCGGACATTTGACATCGTTGCAGTATTCCCGGCGCCTGTACTCGGTATACCCCCTATCGGCCGCATGATAGATACTCGGCACTGCAATGAAAAAGGCTTGCGCAATACCATGTATGCGAAAATTGTTCTGTACGATGACGGACCAGATCGAGATCTCCCTACGCATTCCTCAACTGCATTTCGCCCGCACGCGGCGGAGGTCTCGAGTTCGAATCTCGACGAGCCCTTCCCGATCCTCCTGTTAAGACTCGAATGGGCCCGGGTCCTGGGGATGCGTCCGATACGAGTCTATCTCGCGGGAGTACGCATTGCCCGTATCTTTCCGGATTTTCATCGCTCTCGCCCTTTCCTGGTTGTGAACATTGCCTGCCTTCTGTACTAATATTTGTTAGTATATGCTGCCCCGGTGGCCGATCTCCAGCACCAGGCTGAGAAGGATGTCGTCCAGGATGGTCAGGATAGCCCGGTAATCGCCGATGCGGTGGGTGTAGACAGGATAGCTGGGGGGCTGCCGGCCAGGTTCTTGACAGAGAAGTAGGGGTCTTCTTTGAGCGGAGAGGGAGAGAAGGATCTTCTGTGCCGCCGCCAGGGAGAGTCTTCTCAGGTCCCTGCGGGACAGCGTGGTATACTGGAGCCGGTAGGCCGTCACAACTCGAACGCGCGGAGAATCTCGTCTTCGGAATGGATGCGGCCGCCCTTGATATCTTCGAGCGCCTCCTCGAGGCCCCGGATCGCCTCGTCGCTCAGCGGCTCCTCGTCGATGACCATGGCGATGAGGCGCTCGAGCAGCTCGTTGTAGGTCTCCCGGGGGTGCACTTTCAGCCGGTCCAGCCGCTCCTTGAGATCGGTGGTGACCCGCAACGTAGTGACGGGCATATATCCAGATATATGCACGTATATCGCATGAAGGCATCGAAGATCCATTGAACCCCGTTCAGTCCTCGGGGGATCGGGTGCTTTCCCTGATCTGCAGCTATATTTCAGGAGGTGAATTTTTTATCGTCTAGATTGACGACCACGAACCGTCATGTGCAGGCCGAACAGCATCGATTGTCATCTTAGGATCTCTTCTTCGGTCAGGAGCTGTTGCATCGAACGGATACTGCGGCCAGGCAGCTGCAGATTATTTCTTCCCGCACAGGGCCGCCAGCTCGGGGCACAGGTGGATACCCAGGGTCCGGCACCCCTCGCACGCCGGAAAACCGAACAGTCCTTTCGAAATATTCCCCAGAGCGAACTCAGCCGTCTGAACGGCTTTTGTCTCATCGACGGGCATCTCGACGAAGCGGTTCAGCCCGGTGAAGTAGAGGTATGGGCGGACGGGCTGCCGCAGGATCTGCTCCGCCGCCGCAGTGTAGACGGCCATCTGGAGCGCGTACTCTTCGAGCTTCTCGGGAATAGTCGCATCCCCGACGGGCCCCGTCTTGTAGTCGACGAGGGCCCAGGAACCGTCCGACTGGAGGACGAGGCGGTCGATCTTGCCCCCGAAGGCGGCCCCGGCAAACCGGCAGACGAACGGCACTTCACGGCGGTCCTCCTGTGCGGTGGCCATGAGGGGGGAGGCGAGGAACTGCTCGTAAAGTCGTGAGAGGGCCGCGACCTTCCCGGGGTCCCGGATGCCGTAGCGGCGGGCGGCGACTTCTGGGTTCTTTCCCTGGAAGATCTCGTGGATGAGGAGGCCCCGCGTTTGTGGGCTCTCCTGGAAGGCGGAGCGGGTGGGATCGGCCTCCCGGGCACCCAGGCGGTAGCGGCGGTGGTACTCCTTCGGGCAGCGGAGGTAGTGCTCGATCTCGGACGCGGAGCAGGTGCGGGGGGCCTCGGGGACGGCCACGGGCGCGAGGTGTGCGGGGAGGGTGGCGAGGGTGCCGGGCGGAAGGCCGATGCGCTCGGGCCGAGGGCGGCGGACCTCGGCGGGGATCGCCCCGGGGTCCGTGAGGATGGGCACCGTGACGGGCGCGGAGCCGTGCGGCGGGACGAACGGGATGCTGCCCCGCTGGATAGCCAGATCCGTCAGGCCCAGGCAGCAGGAGAGCCAGTCGACGCGGTTTTTGCAGTCGTCCAGGCAGGCGGGGATGCCGTCGGGCCTCGTTCCGCAGACGATCAGGTGGTCTTTAGCCCGTGTCGCCGCGACGTAGAAGAGCCGCCGCCGCTCGGCCTGGAGCTTCTGGTTGTACTCGTCGCGCATCACCCGCAGGATGAGGGATGGTTCCAGCTCGAAGTCGTTCCCGGGGTCGGGCACGGCGACCCCGATGCCGTAGTGCTCGTCGATCAGGATGGACGCAGTATCGGGAGGCATGCCGGCCGCCATGTCGGGGACGACGACGACGGGGAACTCCAGGCCCTTGGAGGCGTGGACGGTCATCACGTTCACGGCGTTGCCGCTCTCCAGGTCCAGCGGGGCCTCGCCCTCCCGCTGCTCCTCGTCGATCCGACGGCGGAGATCCTCGACGAAGTCCCCCAGGGAGGCAGTGACGATCCTCTGGGCGCCGCGGGCCAGGCCGACGAGCTTCTCCACGTTGGCGATGATCTGGGTTCCCTCGGGCATCCCGCCGTAGACGGCGTAGATGGCGGAGTCCCGCAGGATCCGCTCGATCAGGCGGGCCGGGGGCTCGCGGTGGGCGTGCTCGAGCCAGGACTCGAGGTGAGAGACGGCGGATGCGAGATTGGAATCGGCCGCCGCGGAGCGGCGCAGGCGGTCCCACAGGGATCCCCCGCCCCCGCTGCGGGCGATGCGGTAGAGCGCCGCGTCGGAGAGGGCAAAATAGGGCGAGCGGAGGACGCCGTAGAGGGCGACGTCGTCCCGGGGACGGTCCAGGAAGCGGAGCAGGTTGTAGAGGTCGAAGATCTCCGGGCGGCGGTAGAAGCCGATGCCGGCGTGGATGTGGTAGGGGATGCCGTACTTCCGCAAGGCCCACTCGAAGTAGCCCAGGTTGGAGCGCCGCTCCAGCAGGATGGCGATGTTGCGGTATTCCGCGGGGCGGGGCGTGTCGAGATGTCCAGCGGCAGCGTCCCAGTAGACCGGCAGCCGCCCATGCTCGACGGCGTGCTGGATCGCCCGTGCCACCAGCTCCGCCTCGGCCATCGCCCGGGCGACGGCGTCGCCGTCGGGGGGGCCGAGGAGGATGGCGACGGATCCCCGCTCGTTCTGCCGCCCGTCGGACCCGTGGAGCGGATCGTAGCCGAACTCCCAGGGTTTGTCAGAGTCCGCCAGCAGGACGGAGAAGACATAGTTGACGAACCCCAGCACCTCGGGAGTGCTGCGGAAGTTGACGTCCAGGCGGATCTCCCTCCCCCCCAGCTCCTCGACGATCGCCGTACGCGTCCGCTTGAACTGGGTCACGTCCGCGTTCCGGAAGAGGTAGATGGACTGCTTGGGGTCGCCGACGATGCAGATCGTGGCGGCGGGGAGATCCCCCAGGATCCGCCAGAGGATCCGGCACTGGGCGGGGTCCGTGTCCTGGAACTCGTCCACCAGAATGTAGCGGAACCGGTTCCGGAAGTGGCTGGCGACGAGCGCCTCGTCGGCGTGGAAGAGGGTGTGGGTGCGGTAGATCATGTCCGAGAAGTCGATCGCCCCGAGCCGGGCCTTCGCCGCGTCGACGGCGTCGCGGTAGACGGTAAAGACCGTCCCGAGATCCCGCAGGTAGCGGAAGGTGGCGCGGGAGAAGGGGGCGTCCGGGTCGAAGGCGAGGGAGAGGTCGGGCTGCAGGCGGCGCAGGCGGTCCCGGAGGCAGGCGAAGGCGTCGCGGAGCTTCTCGAGGTCAGCGCCCTGCCAGTGCTTCGCGCTGCCCATCTTCACGGTCCCGCCTTTTGTCGCCTGGATCTGGAGAAGGGCGGTGCAGAGGAGATCGGCCGGCCGGTCCGCCGAGAGGACCGGCAGGCGGGGCTCGATCGCCCGCAGGTAGCGCAGCCCGCTGTCCCGGTCCCCGGGATACCGTGCGGCCAGGTCGCGGAGAGTCTCGATCGCCTGCACCGCGCTCGCGTCGGCGAAGAAGGCGGCGACGGCCGCCTCACGGCGGGCCCGGAAGATGCGGTCCCAGCGGTCGGCGATCGAACCCTCGTCGGCGTGGAGCTCCGCGAAGAAGGGGATCGCCGTCTCGCGGTGCTCGTAGAGCGCCAGCAGCTGGCCCTTCAGCCCGTAGGGCCCGACCGCCCGCAGGCAGTGGAGGAGGGCGTCCCGGCAATCGTCCCGGGGAGGGGCGTGGAAGAGGCCTTCGATCGCCTCCTCGCGGATCCGCTGCGACTCCCGCTCCTCCAGCACGGAGAACCCCGGGTCCACGCCCGCCTCGAGCGGGAACTCCCGCAGCACCTGGCTGCAGAAGGCGTGGAAGGTGGAGATGTTCGCCCACAAAAACTCTTCCCGGACCCGCTCCCACCGCTCCCCGCTCCTGGCGGCGAGGGCGGCGCGGATCCGCTCCTTCATCTCCTTCGCAGCCTTCTCCGTGAAGGTGAGGGCGAGAATGGCGTCCACGGGGACGGTCTCCAGCAGATCGATGTACTTCTCGACGAGGACCTTCGTCTTCCCGGTCCCGGCGCCGGCCGTCACGCAGAGGCTCCGCGAGTGATCCAGGGCCTGCCGCTGGCGGTCAGTGAGCGGCACCCGGTTCCCCCTCCTGGCGGAGCTCCAGGATCCGCAGCGGGTCGAAGCGGCAGGCGGTCGCGTACTCGCAGTAGACGGGGCAGCGGCCGATCTCCGCCGCGGGGTGGAAGAGCCCGCCGCGGATGTTCCCGATATGCCGCCGGGCGTGGGCGAGCGTGTCCGCCAGGATCTGGCGGAAGTCCTCCTCCCGGCAGGACGCATCCTTCGAGAACCCCGCGAAGGCCTCCACGCAGGAGGGATCCCAGAGGGCCGCGTACTTCTGGATCTTCCGGGGGCGGACCGTGTAGTAGACGCCCCCGATGCCCCGCCGCTCCGTCAGCCGCTCGAGGGCGGCGATGTAGAGCGGCAGCTGGAACGACATGCCGTCCCGGATATCCCGGAACCGGGGGTGGATGCTGCCGGTCTTGTAGTCCAGGATGACGAAGGAGCCGTCCTCCGCCGTGTCCACGCGGTCGATCCGCCCCCGGATGCGGATGGCACTGGCGGGATCGTCGCCCAGCGGCACGGGATCGGGGACGGAGCAGCCGTCGCACTCACCCTCCACCAGCGGCAGCCCGAAGGAGAACTCGAAGTGCGCGGGCAGGAAGGCGGACGTGCCGCTCTCGTAGCGGAGGAACCGCTCCAGGAGCCCGGGGCCCATGCCGTTCAAGCCCAGGAACTCCTCCCGGGTCACGTCCCAGAGCGGGCCGTCCCGGGCGTAGCCCTCCATGCACTCCCGGGCCACCCCGGCGATGGACGCCAGCGCCTGCGGGAGGCGGTCTTCCGTGATCGCGCCGTTGCCCGACGATCGCCACGCCGTGAAGAAGCGGAAGGCGATCTCGTGGAGGAGGCTGCCCCGCTCCCGGGCGGTGAGCTCCGGTTCGAGGTCCGGGAAGGGCTCGAGGTGCAGGACGTGCCGCAGGCAGAAGCGGAAGGGGCAGGCGGCGTAGGTCTCCAGCATGGTCGGGGCGTAGACTCTCTGCGGATCGAACGCCTGCCCGAGCTCCGCGCAGACTCCCGCGTCCCCGGCGAGCACCCCGTCGTGAGCGGAGCGGTAGGGCCCCCGCCGTTCGCCGTTCTCGACGTTCAGGCGGGCGGCGATGCCCGCGAGGTCGCGGTGGGGGGCGAGAGCCGCTCCCGTGCAGAGGGCCGCCCCCAGCCGGGTGTCGGCGTCGAGGAGCGAGTGGCGGCAGGGCGCCGCTTCCCAGGCCCGCACCGCCGCTGCCGCCATGACATCGACCAGGAACCGCGAGGCGATCAGGACCGCGTCCCTGTCGGACTCCGCGGAGGAGAGGTACGCCCCCTGCCTCCCCGAGAGGAGCGCGGCGATGAAGTGGTAGCGCTCTTCGCGGAGGACGTCCTCCCGGGTCCGGGTCCCCATCCGGCGGATCTCCTGCTCGCTGGTGAACGGCAGGCGGGTCGTCAGGCGGGGCATCTCTCCCTCGACGAGATCCGCGAGGAAGGTATAAGCAAACGACGTATGGGCCAGCTCGCGGATGCCCAGCACCTGGACCGCGTTCGGGTTCCGCGGCGGGGCGCTGCGGGCATTCGCGACGAGCGCGGAGAGGAGGTGGAAGAAGTCGGGCAGGGTCACGGGCTGGCGGGCCGTGGAGGAGCGCTCCAGGGTGTCCAGGATGGCGGCGACCTGCGCGAGGTCGGCGTGCTCCTGCGCCGGCGCATCCACGGTTGCGCGGGGATACTCCAGGCGGTCGAGGAGGCGGCGGAGGGCGGCGACGTGCTCCCCGATGCTTCTGCTCCCCTCCAGCGCCGCCAGGTCCTCGAAGAGGTGGCGGATGCCGTCCCGCAGGCACTCGAGCCGCTCGAGGGATCGCCGGTCGCTCTTCCGGGCTGTCTCCGACCGGACCGCCTGGATGCGGGCGTCCAGGCGAAGCAGCCATCCGTCCCGGTCCCCGAGGATGCGGGCGGTGCGCGACTCGATGTCCGCGTCGTCGGCGGAGAGGCGCTCGGTGCGGCCCCGGTAGTCCCAGGTGTAGCGGAGGAAGGGGGATTTGAGGAGCGCCACCACGTGCTCCCGGCGGTAGTCGAAGGCGGGGACCGCCAGCAGCTGGAAGACCGCCTGGACGATCCGCGACTGCGCCAGGGGCTCCCCGCTGGAGACGTCGAAGGGGACCCCGAAGTCCGGGAAGACGCTCGAGACCCGGGCGACCCCCCGCGCGAGATCGGGAAAGGCGACGGCAATCTCGCCGGGGGCTACGCCGCTGGCGATCCGGAAGCGGATCTCCTCTGCAATGGCCCGCACCTCGTCCGCCCGGTCGCGGCGGGTGCCGACGGCGATAGGGGCGGATGCGTCCCAGCGGGGACACGGGGAGAAGACGGCGGCAAGAGAGGAGCGGCGGGGGGAGGCGGGCTCGACGGGGATAGTGACGTCCGGGTTCAGCCAGGCGCCGTCGTCCCGGAAGACTCTGGCGTCGCCGCCGGAAGGGAGCGAGCAGGCGCAGTACTCTGCGTGGTCCTGCAGGGCCCGGATGAACTCCTGCTCGAGCGGCATGGGTTCGAAAAGTCCGTAGAAGAAGATCGCCCGGTACCGCAAGGCGGGGTGCTCCGCCAGCCAGCGGACCGCCCACTGCAGGACGGTGTCCCGATCGACCAGGCGGTTCTCCGCCAGGTAGCGGGTGTATACATCGAGGATCCGCCGGATCTGGTCGCTCTTCGCGCTCTGGAGGTCGCCCAGGCAGTCGGGATACGGGACTTTCCGGGAGATCAGGACGGAGAGGAGGACCTGGAGATCGCCGACGAGCCGTGGAGAAGGAGATCCGCGGGAGAAGAAGATCGGCAGCCGCCCGCGGTTGGAGGCGAGCAGGTGCGAGAGGACCAGTTTTACCTCGATGTCGGAGAGGAAGGATGCATCCGTCGCGTGGTCCTCGAAGAGGGTGCGCGCAAGATCCCGCAGCGTCGTGATGGAGGAAGGGGTGTGGGCAACGCCCTCGTCCCGCAGG
>JAXDAH010000185.1:0-5287 GCA_034679905.1 Methanomicrobiales archaeon
GAGGATACCCTCCGCCCTCTGCAGGTCTTCTCTGCGGAGACCGGTCCTCTCCAGGAACCGAAGGCCTTCCCGGGCATCGTTTTGCCGCACGACGCTCTTTGTGAGGATGCGGCCGATCGCCTGTGCCGTATCCGACGTGCGTTGAGCGCTCGTATCGACGCAGAGGTCCGCGGCCCCGATATAGCGGTCCCTCCGCCGCCGCAGCACCTCCCGCACCTCTTCCTCGAGGGGTAGGTCGGTGAGTGCCGGACGATCCGATTCCCGTATTCTCTCCACGATCGCCTCCGGGGAGGCCTGGAGGAGGATGCAGGTGCTGTTGCGTTTGAGCCGCTCGACATTGCCGGAGTCCATGACGACCCCGCCGCCGGTACTGACAATTGCATTGTCTGCCGGGAGCGTCCCCACGACCTCCCGTTCCAGCCGGCGGAACGCCGCCTCTCCGTCCTCTGCAAAGATCCGCGGGATGGGCTTGCCCGCCCGCTCCTCGACCATCGCATCGGTATCGAAGAAGGGGACGTCGAGCATCGCCGAAAGTCTCCTTCCGACGGCACTCTTGCCCGTGCCCCGGAATCCCAGGAGCACCACCCGCCTCACAGCCCCGCCTCCGAGAGCGCCTTCCAGAAGAGCGGGAAAGACTTCTCCACGACCTCCGCATGCTCGATCGTGACATCTCCAATCCCGAGCCCCAGGACGGCGAAGGACATAGCCGTGCGGTGGTCGCCCTGCGGGTCCACGGCGATCCCGTGGAGGGGTGCCGGGGTGACGGTGATACGATCCTCACCGGTCTCCACAGCGGCACCCATCTGTCGCAGGTATTCTGCGGTGATGCGGATGCGGTCGCTCTCCTTGTACTTCAGGTGAGAGACGCCTCGGATAGTGGTGGGCGTGTCCGCCACTGCGGCGACCATGCAGAGGGTCTGGACGGTGTCCGGGGCCGAGGACATGTCGATATCGATCCCCGAGAGCGCTCCTGTCCGCTCCACGACGATCCGCCCGGCGCTCCTCTGGACGCGGCACCCCATCTTCTCCAGAGCGTCCAGGAAGAGACGGTCCCCCTGCACGGAGTCGGGGTTTAAGTTCTCTACCGCGACCCTGCCGCCGCAGATGGGGGCAATGGCAAAGAAGTAGGATGCCGAGGAGTAGTCCCCCTCGACGGCGTACCGCGCCGCCCGGTATCCACGGCCGGACGGCACCCGGAAACGGGAGTAGCCGTCCCGCTCTACAAAGACACCGAAGGTCCGCATGAGATCGGCGGTCACGTCCAGGTAGGAGCGGGAGACCGGCTGCCCTTCCACGCGGACCTCCACATCCTGCTCGGCATAGGGTGCAGCCATCAGGAGGGACGAGACGAACTGGCTGCTCACGCTGCCGTCGATTCTGACGCTTCCGCCGCGGAGCCGGCCCTGCACCCGGATGGGCGGGCAGCCCGCCCGTCCCAGATAGGCGATCTCGCCCCCGAGCGCATTGAACGCCTCGACGAGCGATCCCACCGGCCGCTCCTGCATACGGGCATCGCCCGTGAGGACGACCGGGTTCCCGCAGAGCAGCGCCACGCCGGTGAGCAGGCGGAGGCTGGTGCCGGAGTTGCCGATGGAGATCGGCTCCTGCACCCGGCAGGGAGGCCGCCCGCTGCAGCCCTCGATCATGAAGCGATCGGTGCGGCAGTGGACCGCCATGATACCCATGCGCTCCAGGGCATGGAGCGTGTAGTCCGTGTCCTCGGAGCGGAGCGGGCGATCGAGGATCGTCTCTCCCGAGGCGAGAGCGGCCGCCACCAGGGCACGGTGGGTGTAGCTCTTGGAGGGCGGGGCGGCCAATGCCGCATCCACATCCCGCCGTTGTTCCATCGTGATGTTCATTCCAGCCTCCCGTAGCAGCCGAGCTCTTTTACGCAGGTCATCCGGGAGAGTTCTGCCATCGCTCCGCTCCAGCCCTCAGATGTCTCGAAGTCGAGGAAGAAGATGTAGCTTCCCATTCCCCGCTTGGAGGGGCGGGACTCGATCCTTGTCAGGTTGATCCCGTACCGGGCGAAGGCGTCCAGGAGCGAATAGAGCAGTCCCGGTCGATCGGTCCTGGGATCAATGATGATGCTGCACTTGGTGCCCTCCCCTGCAGCAAGGGGCGTATTTCCCAGCAGCACGAAGCGGGTGATATTGTGGGGGCTGTTCTGGATCTCTCGCAGGACGATGGGGATGCCGTAGAGATCCGCGACCAGCTGCGAGACCACCGCCCCGCTGTGCGGGCGGTTCCGCATCGCCACCGCACTCTCCGCATTGCTGCTGGTGTGGATGATCGGACGCTCCCAGGAGTCCAGGAGATTGCTGCACTGCTCGTGGGTCTGGGGGTGGGCGTAGATCACCTCCAGCTGCTCCAGCGGCTCGAAGGCGGCGAGGTGGTGGTGCACGGGGAGGTAGGCTTCGCCCACGATGAAGATCCGCTGGCGCTGGAGGGCGTCGAGCGTGGGTCCGACCCCGCCCGCCTCGCTGTTCTCGATGGGCACCAGCCCGAGGACATCCCCCTCCTCGACGCGGGTACAGATGCTGCGGATGGTCGGGAGGAGCAGGATGGGCTCGGGGAAGAGTCTCTTCGCCAGTTCGTGGGAGAACGTCCCCTCCGGCCCGAGCGCTGCCACGATCATCGGTTCACCAGGAACTGGATGAGCGCATCCGTCTCTTCGGTCGCCTGCGGGCTGTAGTCTTCGTATTTCCGGGCATTTGCATCGAAAAACGCCCGAAATGCGGGCAGATCACCTCCCTCGACGACGGCGCTCAGGTCTTCTGCCGCACCGCGGAAGGCGTCCAGCACCCCGGGAACGTAGGGGTTCAGCTGGAGCATGTCCCCGTAGAGGTCGGGATCCTGGGAGAGCAGCCTTCCCACGAGCCCGAGTTCGATGCGGTAAATCGGGCTGGTGAAGGCGAGAGCGCTCCCGACGTCCACCCCCTGCCGCCGCATCGCCTCCGCCATGCAGAGCGTGGAGAAGTGGACGAGCCCCTGCACCACCGCCATCATGCGGTCGTGCTCCTCGGGCGTGGCGAGCACGGTGCGTGCCCCCTCCCGCCGGAATATCTCCAGCAGGTTCTCCAGGGTCTCCGGGTCCGCGCGGGCCGGCGTCGCCACGACGAGCTGGTTCCGCAGCGATACCACCGACGGCCCGAACATGGGGTGCAGCCCCACTACCCGGGCTCGTGACTCGAGCATCGCCCGCACGGGCTCCACCTTGAGAGAGGTGAGGTCGCAGAGGAGCTGGTTCTCCGAAAGAACGGGCGCGATCTCCCGAATGACGGGGACTGTGCTGCGAATGGGGACGGAGACGACCACGAGGTCGCTCTCCTCTGCCATCTCCTGGTTCGTATAAGGCCCCCGGCTGCCCGTGCAGCGCACGCGTTAGCCGGCCCGCTCCAGCACCGGGGCGAACAGCCCCCCCATCTTTCCCGTGCCACCGATGATCCCCGCCTGCATTCCCTCACTTCTCCAGGATGGTCTCTTGCACCGCCACGCCGAAGTGCCGCCCGCCCTCCTCGGCGGCGCCCAGCACCCGGTCGCCCACCTCCAGGTCGACGACCGAGATCGCCCGCCCATCCTCGCCGACCAGGCGGACCGTCTCCGCGTTCTGTAAAATCAGGCTCGCCGTCCCCTGGTCGGACTCCGCCTCGACCAGGAGGAGGGGACGGCGCTCGATCTTCACCCGCCCGACCACGGCGACGGAGAGCCCGCCGCAGCGGTCCGCCACCAGCACGTCGTCCCCGATGGCGAGCTCGGAGAGGTAGGCGGTTTTTCCGTCCGGTTTCAGGATGTAGGCGTGCACTGCGCTGGCGTTCACGCGGAAGGGGCGGGGCTCGACGTAGGGGTTCTCCAGGGTCTCGGCGTGCACCAGGAGGAATCCGGCGGATGTGTTCCCGACCAGCATGCCCTGCCCCTCGGAGAGGAGGGTGCAGGTGTCCACGCATACCCGGTCTCCCATCCCCACAGGGCGGATGGCGGTCACCGTGAACGGGGTGAGGCAGATCTCCCCCGTGGTCTTTTTAAGGAGTCCGCTCACCGTCCAGACAACGGCGGGATCGTCGGTTGAAAGGAGCAGCCCCCGTGCCCCCTTCTCCAGCACGTGCAGGGCGAGCTCCGCCTCCTCCGGCGTGTGGACCGCTGCGATGATCCGGTTCGACTGCGAGACCAAGTTCTCGAGCGGGATGACGGTCCAGTCGGAGGTCCGCACGATCACGTAGCCCGTCCCGGCCAATTCCAGGGCCCGCTGCTCGCTCCCCTTGTCCGTCACCTCGATCTCGAAGACGTCCTTCCTCAGGACGAGATCGCCATTCTCTGCGACGGTGGTAATCCTCCCGAGCTCCCGCACGGCGTCGGCATCCTCCACTACCACGGCATCGGCACCGCTCTCTATCGCCGCGGTGGCGATCGCTTTATTGAAGGGGCGGATGTCCACCCAGAACTCCTTCATGCCCGCATCCCCAGGGCGACTCTGGGTTCGACTCCCCCGTGCACCACACGGCAGATGGCGGAGACGAACTCCCGCGTGTTCTCCCGCTGGAAGGCATTCCGCCCCATGCAGACCCCGGCCGCGCCGGCCCGAATGGCATCGCGGATCATCTGCAGGGACTCGAGATCGCTCACCTTCTCGCCACCCGCAACCAGCACCGGCACCGAGCAGGCCTCCACGATCCGGGCAAACGACTGCGGATCGCCGGGGTAGTTCGTCTTGATCAGGTCCGCCCCGAGCTCCTCGGCGACCCGCACGCAGTGCCCGATCGCCCGGGGATCGGTGCCATCGATCCCCTTCCCGCGGGGGTAGATCATAACGAGGAGCGGCATGCCCCAGCGGTTGCAGTCTTTCACGATCCCGCCCGCCTCCTCCAGCATCCGCGACTCGTTCGGCGCCCCCAGGTTGACATGGATGGAGACCGCATCCGCCCCGAGGGCGATAGCCTCCTCCACGCTGCAGACGAGCACCTTGTCGTTCGGGTCCGGGTTCATGGAGGTGCTCCCCGAGAGGTGGACGATGAGCCCGATGTCCCGCCCGCGCTTGCGGTGCCCCCGGCGGACGATGCCCTTGTGCAGCACGATCGCGTTCGCCCCGCCCTCGCTCACCTCGGAGATCGTCTCCGTCATGTTGAGCAGGCCGTCGATCTGGCCCAGCGTGAACCCGTGGTCCATCGGGATGATCACGGTCCGCCCGGTGTTCCGGTCCATGATCCGCTCCAGGCGCATCTCCTTTCCGATCATGGCGCCGTCCCCCGCAGCGCCGCCCGGGCATCGTTCGCCGTCCTGCCCGCCTGCA
>JAXDAH010000186.1:0-4764 GCA_034679905.1 Methanomicrobiales archaeon
CAGCTTCGGGTGGGCGTCCGTGATCCGGGTCGCAAGTTCTTTCGCGGCAAAACCTCCGAAGACAACGGAATGAATGGCACCGATGCGGGCACAGGCGAGCATGGCGATCACCGCCTCCGGGACCATAGGCATGTAGATGACGACCCGATCGCCCTTACCGATGCCTTCCTGCACCAGACCCCCGGCACATCGGGCCACCTGGCTCAGGAGTTCCGCGTATGTATACTGCCGGACCGTGTTGGTGACCGGACTGTCATAAATGAGCGCCGGCTGATTCCCCCGGCCGTTCTCCACGTGGATGTCCAGGGCATTATAGCAGGTGTTGAGCAGTCCGCCGATGAACCAACGGTAGAAGGGCGGGCGGGACAGATCCAGGACACGATCGCAACTGCGATACCAGGAGACCTCTCTCGCGGCCTCTCCCCAGAACCGTTCCGGTTCCATCAGGGACTGCCTGTGGATCTGCTCATACGTGCTCAAATGACTCGCCCCTCAGCCCTTATAAAGCAGATGCGGTGGGGGCCACATAACACTTGTTATTTTTATCTGTGGCGGACGGTTCGGAGGATGCCTACGCGCTCTCATCGACTGCCTTATCCACGACATCTCTCGGGATCTGTATCTCTCCACGGGCGCCTGTCATGGAGAGCCAGGCGTATAGGGCGGTGATGACCAGGTGCAACTTCTCCGCATGCTGCAGCCTGGATGCAATCCATACCGCAATCTCCTGCTTGTTCAGGATCCGTACGGGGTATACCTCCTCCGCCGCATCAAGGTGGGCGACCACGATGTCGTCTTGCATGCAACCCTACCCGGATCGTCATCCATAAAAAGGCTTGCCCTCGCCCTGATGCGTAATTGTCGCGCCTCCCCCTGCTAACCAGATTCGGCAGAGGCAGGAAAGGGGGATTGTACTCCCCTTCATTTAATCCCCGATAGGCCTGGATATAGGGAGCTCGTCCATAGGAGCAAAGGGATGCGCGTTCGGTATCGAGCCGGACCACCTCTGGAAGAAGTAGTGGAACGCCCTGGTTATGTCCTGGCTAACGTCCTCACCAGTCTGCAGGATTGAGAGAGCAGACTCCCCCGTGCTCCAGGATGTGGATGCCGCTCGGATTCTGATTGAGTTCCTTCGTGTATTTGCGTTATGTCCCCATCAGATCCCAAGCTGACCACGTTCAGCCCTGCGTTTTGCGAGCTTAACATACCGTTTAGGGTATAATCGAGTTTTTATCGCACTATAGAGTGTGGGGATTGGGGGGAGGGGGTACCGCCCCCTTCCTCGGCCCCCGCACGCGATAGCCCTGCTTCGGAGAGAAGAACCGACCCCAGACTACCTCTTTGTGGTGATGGGGGCGTTAAGGGTGATAAGAACGGGCCTGACGCCGGGAACAGTGGAACTGGAGTATGAGAATCCAGGAGATTGAGCTCTATTCTCATCTCACGCCATCAATAGCGATCTACACGGGAATCTGGAACATCTGATTGTAGTGCCGCGCTATTGGATGCCAGTGTCGGGGTGGGATTTTACGGAACAAGCACGAACTCTACAATCACCCCGGTCTCCGTATCCGCAACGGTGTTGAGCGCTGCCAGCAGACCGCACCCTTCAAGCTCGATGCGCAGATCCTCGAAGTAATCGAAGAACCCGCACGTGCCGCAGAAGCAGCCGGTGAACTCGATCCAGAATCGTTCTCCCGATCGTCTTGCCAGACGAGCTCTTGCCTCTGGGGCCCTCATGGCGTTGAATACCTGGATAGCCTCCAGTATACGCTCTTCATCCCGGTCGGGATTCTGCATGGGTATCACCTCCCCGCAACATGGCAGCGATATAGTCCCCTCCTGCTCGGGCAGGGTTGTCACGAGTCGACCGGGGCGGCTCTCCGCTCGGCATCTTCGATCTCGGGCCCGATGATCACCAGTGCTCGAACCGCACCAGCTCTGCAATCGGTCTCCTCTTCTTGGCAGCAGGCCTATCCGCCGGATACCCGAGGGGGGTGAAGGCAACGGGCTCCACATCCGCCGGGATGCCCAGCACCTCCCTGGCGGCACCAATATCGAATGCCGCCACCCAGTGGGTGCCCAGCCCCATGTTGGCCGCAGCAAGGGTCAGGTGATCCACGGCGATGGCGACGTCCACATCGCTGTAGTTTTTGCCGTCGGATCGTGTCCATGCCTGGGACGGCAGGGCGCACGCGCAGATCAGGAGAGGCGCGCTCCAGAAGAAGTCCCGGCTGTAAATGCGCCGCAGGTCAGCCTCTTTTCCTTCCGTATGGATGACGATGAGCTGGAACGGCTGACGATTCGCCGCGGTTGGCGCCAGCCGGGCGGCTTCCAGCACGGCATTCAGCTTCTCCTCATCGACCCCCCGCTTCTCAAACGTTCGCACGCTGTAGCGGTTCTGCACAAGCTCCAGAAAATTCAACGGAGATGCATCCCCTCCACGGCTGCGGGAACTGCCAAACAGACCCATGGATTGCACTCTATGCAGGCGGTATTTATAAAAATTGATCCTTGGAACCCAAGAGATATTCAGTCTCCCCTCCGACCACACTAGGACGGTTCTGCACCGTGGGCGCGGTTGGTACCCCCGGTTCGATGTTTGCCGTCGCGGGATCGACAGCCGGCGCGGCGAACGGCTTCGGCGGACCTGTTCACCCCGAAGGTGGAGGAGCGGCAGTGTCATCCTCGTCTTCCCGAGGAGCATGCTCCGGGGGAGGGGGCGCCTCTCTCAAATGCGATGGACCGCGCCGGAGGGAGCCGGCGATTCGTCCGACCACCCGAATCAGCAATCGGGCCTTCCTCGTGGGATTGCAGGATCGATTGCGGATTCCAGAGCAGGCTCTATCGTACTAGCGGGGTGGGGGTACAGGGGGAGGGGGTGCGCCTCCTCCCCCTCTTGACCCCCTCTCCCCTTCGGTGCGATAGGTCCGTATTCCCGCCGATACACCGGCGGGAACCAGGAATCCGTAGATAGGATTGTTTACCTGATTGGTACGATAGGGCCCGGCCGGGAAGCCCGAAATCGATGTAAAGATTAGTCCAGTACAAGGTCGAACCGGTGCACTTCTACGCGCATCCCCAAGGGAGAGGCTATCAAACTGCAGGATTGTCTGCAGGAGATCGTCTACCCGTGTGATGGATCCATCAGCCGTGTTGCGTGTTTCGGTAGCCTCGTGCGTTCCCACCCTGTGTGACACGGCCATCCGACGCTGCCGTGCATACCCGATGCCTGCAGCCCTGTCCGAAACAGGGTGCGGAGAACCGAAGTTGAAATAGGCTATAAAAAAGTCAGAGCAGCCGGACATCGGAGATGTCGTGCTGCCGCTGTGCCAGCCGCTTGGCTTTGAAGATATTCTTGCCCTCTTTACCGATGGCGATGCCGCGTTCCTCATCCGGAACGCCGACCTGCACAATTCTCATGCTGTCAACGTCTTGAAATTCGACCGAGGTCAGCTTCGCCGGCAGGAAACAGTTGCGGATGAAACGCTCGGGATCCGGGGAGTACTCCACAACCTCGATCTTCTTTCCCATCACTTCGGAGGCATTCTTGATACTGACGCCTTTTTTGCCGATAGCCCGCCCCATCTCTCCGGGATTCACCACAAAGATGATCCGCCCATTTCGGTCATCGATGATGCAGTCGCGGCTCCCGGCTCCCGTAAGGCTCTCGAACTGAGAGATGAGGTGCATAGAATCCTCATCAAGTTTAATCTCTCCCATATATATCCTCGTTCAGCCTTACTGGATCTCCAGAATATCGGACTCTCCCGGATCGACCACTGCAAGTGCACTCACCATGAACGGTTTGCCGCTGGCCATACCGAGCTCGACACTGGAGCCGTCGTAGGTATACGTGCGGAGATTCTCCTGCTCCTGTACCGCTGATCTGACACCTGCCGGAGCATTTCGAGCAAACACGACAAGCTGCGCCTTGCCCTCCTGGATGCACTCCAGAGTCTCGTTGGTTCCAAGGACAACATTTCCTGTTTTTATTGCCCTTCGCAATGATGTGTTGAAATCCATTCAGAATTCACCTACAGCATGGGTTTTGCAATCAGTTTGACATCGCCTGTCCCGAGCTGGATGGGCTGCCCGACGATGATATTTTCCGTCACCCCGTTCAACTCATCCACCTCATTTGCGATCGCTGCATCGAGGAGGTGATTCACGGTCACCTCGAAGGCAGCCCGTGAGAGCACGCTCTCCTTCTCGCCGGCAATCCCATGTCGCCCGATCTGCTTCACCTCGCCTTCCATGCACATCATGTCTGCAACCAGCATGATGTGGCGGACATCCACAAGGATACCCTGCTCACCGAGCGTGCTCAGAGCCTCGAAGATAATCGCGTTTCGGGCTGCTTCGATCCCGAGAACCTCTGCGATCTCGCTGATGTTGTTCGTCTTCGTGCGTGTGGTATCCACCCCGTCGACGGCGAACACATCTTTTAGGTTGGAACCTTCAGTATAAAGGATATACTCTTCTCCTTCCTTCCGCACGACCACGCGCTCTATATCGTCGATCCCCTGCACGATGACGTTCCGAACGTGCTCGGCGAGCTTGAATAGATTCTGGTAGCTCTCCCGGTTGTTGGGGATGAACGTTAGCGATGCCCGGCTCTCATCCACGGCGGACTCGAAATCGCGGAAGTGCCGGCGCTCGCGTATCTTGCGGGGCGCACTCACCATGATGGTACCGGGGGAAATCTTCCGCGTCTCGCACACCCCCGTATTAAGCTGCACTCCGACCACCAAGTTCTCCAAG
>JAXDAH010000187.1:0-13743 GCA_034679905.1 Methanomicrobiales archaeon
AATCGCGTCCGCGGGGATTCGCACAGGTCCGGGGATGCGGTGCGCTTGCGGGAGGCCATCTGGCAGATCCTGCCGTGCGGGCGGAGGAAACGCATCTCCGCGGAGAGTGCGTGTACAATGAAGAAGCGGCAGCCTTATAAAAGCGGGAGCGGCAATCCATGCAGGGGAGAGCCGCCGTGCGGACGGGGGCTCAGACGGAGTGGACCTGTGTGAGGATCGGTATCGTCGTGCACTCGGAGACGGGCAACACCCTCGCGGTTGCCCGGCAGCTTCAGGAGAGGCTGCATGCCGCGGGACACGCGGCGGATGTAGAACGGCTGAAGCTGAGCGGCAAGCCGCAGGATAAGAACGTGCGGGTCGTGGACCCGCCGGATACGGGGGTCTACGATGCGCTGGTCTTCGGCGCTCCCGTCCACGGGTTCGCCGTCTCGCAGGGGATGGCGGCGTACCTGACGCAGATCCCCTCGCTCCAGGGGAAGAAGGTTGCCTGCTTCGTCACCAAAGGCCTGCCCTTCGCCGGGACCGGCGGCAACCAGGCGGTCGCGCGGATGCGGCAGCTCTGCGAGTCCAAGGGCGCGACCGTCTGCGAGACGGGCATTGTCATCTGGCGGGGTCAGCGGGAGAAGCAGATCGCCGAGCTGGCCGACCGGGTGAGCCGCTGTTTTCCGGCGTAGGCCGGGAAGTTGCCGACCCGCTCCGGTAGAGGCGCCGCCCGCGGGAGAGACTGCCATTCCGTATGGACAGGGGAGGGCCGGCAATTTTTAAATATCGTGAAGCAAGGATAGGGCAGTGCGAGTCGATTCCATGGATGCAACCCCTCTGGAGAATCCGCCACGAGCGATGCGGTCGCTGTTTCAGTACGACGCAGCTCTTCCTCCTCCCGTGGCCGAGATGAACGTCGAAAGGAGGGATGGCGTCTCCATCCATGGCCTGCGGTATACGGCGGAGCGGACGGTGGACGCCTATCTCGTCGTGCCGGATGGCGACGGGCCCCATGCCGCCGTCCTCTTCGTGCACCCGGCCCCGGGGGACCGCTCCACGTTCCTCGACGAGGCCAGAAATCTCGCCCGGCTCGGGACGGTATCCCTGCTGGTCGATGCCCCCTGGACCCGGGAGCGGGCACAGGCCTGGGGGATGGCGCTCGCGGACCCGGCGCAGGCCGTGCGGGAGCACGCGGCGGCGGTGATCGCGCTGCGGCGGGGGCTCGACCTGCTCGCCGCACGCCGTGACGTGGATGCGGGCAGGCTCGGATTCGTCGGCCACAGCATCGGGGCCCTGATGGGCGGGATCCTGAGCGGGATCGAGAAGCGGGTGCGGGCGTACGTGCTGATGGCGGGAAGCGGGAGCTTCACGGACGTCGCCGTGCTCAACATGCCCGATCTGGAGGGCGCGGCCCTCGAGCGCTACCGGCGGGCGATGGACCCCATCGATCCGATCTTTTATGTGCCCCACGCCGCGCCGGCGGCGCTCCTGTTCCAGTTCGGGCTCCAGGATGCCTTCTTCCCTCGGGAGAAGTCCCTCGCGTTCTTCGAACAGGCGAGCGATCCGAAGGCGATCCGCTGGTACGAGGCCGGCCACTACCTGAACGACGAGGCCCGACGGGAGCGGGTGGAATGGCTGACGGACCAGTTGCAGCGGCAATAACGCTCCCCCGGCTGCCCTGTCTGAGCCGTCCTGGCATCTGCTTCGACGAGCGCGGTATCGCTGCAGTGGGGGTGTAGCGTGCGGCATCACGAGAGGGGAGTCTCCGAGTATGCCGCCAGGATCGGCGAGCCTCCCCGGGGATCCTGCTCCGATACCCCCGCCCTGCTGACCGGCCTGCCGCACATCCTCGCATGACTGCCCGAGACGCGGGGCGCCCGTCCAGACCGAGACGGTACCTTTTTAAGAAGACGGATATAAAGGGGACGTACAGGTGCATTCATGACCTCGAAACTGATGGATTACTTCAACAAACAGCCGAGGATCGGCACGCTGAGCACGGCCAGCCGGGAGGGGAAGGTCGACGCAGCCGTCTTCGGCTCCCCGCGGATGATCGACGAGAAGACCGTTGTCATGGGGCTCGGGAAGAACCGCACGCTCGCCAACCTTCAGGAGAACCCCCATGCCGTCTACCTGATCATGGAGCCGGGCAAGGGGCTCATGGACTGGAAGGGGGTCCGCGTCTACCTGCGGGCACAGGAGGTCGCGACCGCCGGACCCTCGCTCGACACGCTGCGGGGCAACATCGCCAAGGTAGCCGGCGAGCAGGCGGCCCAGATGATCCAGGCGGCGGTGACGTTCGAGATCGCCGAGATCCGCCCCATCGTCGACATGGGGCAGGGGTGGGAGCAGTCCATCTGAATCCGCACGGCGGGTGGCGCGAGGCGGGATCGGCCCTTCGTGATAGGGAGACCTGTCTGGACATCGAGCGCATGCGCAGGCCGTTATCCCGGGTGCCGCCTCCACACGCCTCTTGCGCAGGGCACGCCACCGGGAACGAATGAGGTCTTAACGCGGCCGGGATCGCACCCTTCGAGGGCACCTGGCGGCGATCCGGGTCTTCCACGTCTGGCGATACAAAGAGGTGGTCTAGTCCTTCCGTTGTTCTTATTCCGCACGGAAATCGCGGTGGCCTTCGATGGATGCAGGCCGTCTCCGACGATTCAGCGCTTTTTGTTCCATTTTTTGTCCCGAACATAGACGGCCTTGGCCAGAGAATCAGGACTTCCCCGCTCATCGATATCAAAAAGGCCAATGGCCCGGAAGAGGTCCAGCATTTTTTTGTAACCGTAGTTGCGCGGATCGAATTCCGGGGATTTATTCTGGATATTCTGGCCGACGGCTCCCAGATGGGCCCAATGATCCTCTCCCGAGGAGTCCTCGACACTATTCCGCAGTAGTGTCATCAGTCTGCTGTCGCCTTTGAGATCTTTGGCCGAGCTGTCGACCACGGGGGCCATTTCGCCCGTGCCAACCTTTGCATCGGAGCGCAAAATCTCGGTGTAGATGAATTTATCGCAGGCTTCGACAAAGGGGGGCGGGGTCTTCTTCTCTCCAAAGCCATACACCGTTTTTCCCGATTCGCGCAGCCGGGAAGCGAGCCGCGTGTAGTCGCTGTCGCTGGACACGATACAGAAACCTTCCAGATTTCCCTGGTACAGCAGATCCATGGCATCGATGATCAGGGCGCTGTCGGTAGAATTTTTATGCGTAGTATAGTCGAACTGCTGGATGGGCTGTATCGAGTACTTCAAGAGGACTTCTTTCCACCCGCCCAGGTGCGGGGTCGTCCAGTTTCCGTAGATGCGCTTTACTGTCGCGGTCCCATACTTTGCAACTTCTTCGAGGAGCTTCTCGATAATGGCCGGCTGAGCATTGTCAGCATCGATCAGGACCGCCAACCGTTTCTGCTCGATAAATGGGCGTGCCGTGTATTCCATCGCTAGAGGATTGGTGGATTTCAGCGCCTAAATCCTTTTGCATACAGTACGGTCCGAGCGGTCAGTGCTCTGGCGCCTTCCGGTTTCGTCGACCGAGAAGCAGATCTACAGGTCAGGCCCGTCGAATAGCACTGGACAACCCGTCGAAGCGATCGTTCTGTGTCGCGTGCAGCTGTGCGGCTACGAGCGTGCGGGTCACCTGTAGCCGATACGATTAGCGTTCTCATCTCTATAAGGTGAAGTCCGTTCTTTCCCCCTCCTGCACCGCGCCCAAACGGTTAATACTGTCGCGGTAAAGACTGGCTGACGGGGTGATCCGGCATGCAGGAAGCGACGGCGATGGGCGATCGAGCGCCGTCGGCTGTCATCCTGCGTGTCGCCCTCTACTCCCTTGCCGTCAACGTCGGGCTGGTCGTGGCCAAACTGGCCCTGGCATACGTCTCCGGCAGCCTGGCCCTCCGGGCCGACGGCATCCACTCGTTCGTGGACGTCGTCGCCTCCGTCGCGCTGATCGCGGGTGTGCTGCTCTCCACGCGCAAGAGCCGTAGTTTTCCCTATGGGCTCTACAAGGTGGAGAACATCGTGGAGGCGTCAATCGCTCTCCTCATCTTCTTCACCGCTTTTGAGATTGCCCTGGAGGCGGTGATGGGTGAAAGCACCTCCCTGCCCTACAGCGGATGGCTCCTTCTCGCCGTCGCTGCCTTTATCCCCGTGCCCTACATCCTCGGCACCTACGAGGTGAAGGTGGGGGAGAAGTACAACTCTCCGAGCCTGATCGCAGACGGGAGACAGCACCGGGTCGACGTACTCTCCTCGTCTGTCGTCTTCTTCGCTCTCCTCGGGCAGTCCCTTGGCATCCCCCTGGACAGGATCGCTGCGGTCATCGTTGCCGTCTTTATCGTCCGCTCGGGATGGGGTATCCTGAAAGACAGCATGCGGACCCTCCTGGACGCCTCGGTCGACTATGAGACCCTCAACGCGATCCGCAGCATCATCCTGTCGGACCCGATGGTGAGCCGGATCAAGACGGTGACGGGGCGCAACTCCGGGCGCTACATCTTCGTGGAGGCAACCGTCGAGATGGCGGAGTCGGATCTTGCAAAGGCGCACCGGGAGAGCGAACGCATCGAGGAGAGGATCCGGCAGGAAGTGCCGAATGTCGAACGCATCCTCATCCACTACGAACCCCGGGAGAAGATGCACCTGCGGTATATCGTTCCGCTGCAGGACCGCGAGGGCTCATTGAGCGATCACTTCGGTGAAGCGCCCTATTTCGCGCTTCTCGACGTCGATGTCGAGAACAGCAGGCTGGAGCGGCAGGATATCGTCTCCAATCCGTATACGGACATGGAAAAGAGGAAAGGCATCCTGGTGGCGGAGATGCTGCTGTCGCACCATCCCGACGTGGTTCTGGTGCGGCATTCCCTCTCGGGCAGGGCATTCCTGTACGCGTTCGAGGCGGCGGGCGTCGAGGTGCGGGTGACCGACGCGGGATCGCTACCCCGGGTCGTCGACCAGGCGATCGGACGGCATGCCGAGGATCCCGGTGACGCGTGATATCCTCGTACACACGCAGCTTCGGTCCAAAGTCCCCCCGCGATACGGGGAATATCGATGAGAAAGACCACAGGATGTACGGGAGAAGTATACTAAAAGTATCTCCCCGCCGATACCAGGACGGGGGAGATTCTGATCGGCACTGTGGGGACGTACGGAACGACATGTCGCGCCGGGAATGTGGATGCCTGGACGCCGCTTGAACTGCAGGACATGCCATACCCGGGTATCCGCCGGAGTTCGGGAAGCCGGATGTGCAGCGTTTATATGGAGGGGGACGCGTTCCCCTGCTTTGCTTACGGCCCCGCGGTTATGCGTTCCAAAAAGGCACTCCACGCCCACAGGTTCATCGTACAGGTCGACCGAGCCGACTGACAGGACGAGGCGGGAGGGCTACGATCGCCATCTGGAACGCCTTTGCACACGCCGATATCCCGGCGGTGCGAAAACGCCTGACAGTCCACGTTCGGAAAGAGCGGTTCTGAGAGGAGCATCTGGCAGAGATGATCGGGACAGATTGCCGCAGTCGTGCATCGAGTCGTTGCACGGATGATACCGGGCACCTCCCTGCCGAAGGTGTAATGGGGAAACGGATGCTCCCGCACCTGCTCTGCACAGGTGAGCGGCGCGTGGCCCAAATCCGGGTGGGATATTCGGAATATGCCCAGAACGTTGCATATCTCAGTTCTGGGACTGCAGAGGGGCGGCAGCCCGCGACACGATGGGGGAAGAGTTCGCTTCGAACGGTTAAGCGAGGAGGTGCGGAGAGCGTACTCGCGATGGCAAGCGTCACCCGGTCTCAACCGAACAATCCGGCATCATGCCGTGATGAACGCGCTCTTCGGAGCGCCACAGATCGGGCAGACCCAGGTATCCGGGAGCTCGTCAAACGGTGTTCCTGCGGGGATCTTTCCCGGATCACCGACGGTGGGGTCGTAGATGTACCCGCAGATCGTGCAGATGTATTTTTGCATGCATATCACCGAAATGGGTTGTATGTATCCAACCTATTGCCACTTTACTAATAAACCTGCCACCTGATTGTATTTTTCGTGGATCATTCTTCGGTCGAACGTGTAAAATTCCTGGAGCATCGTTTCCTGCTCTTCCTGTGTACAATAGTCCAGGATAGGGAAGAAAAAGTGTTTGTCCTCCTTCTCGATGTGCTGCGGATAAAATACAGCCAGGGTTCGGAACAGGGATGCCACATCGTTGACCACATCGGTATGCCCGTTCACATACCGCTCTCTGGCTTCAACCAGCCTCCGGGTCGTCGCCCGGGCAAACGTGTGCTCCTCGATCAGTTCTGCCATGATCCGTTCGTGGTCTTCGGACAATCCCTTTGCTGCCAGCTCTCGAAAGAGGATCTCCTCCTTCCCGTGATGTGTCCGATCCGCATACATCCGGATAAAGTCGACCGCGGTATCGAGGAAGACCACGTCGATCGCGTTCTTCTCCTGCATGCGCAGTGCCTGTCGATCGAACGCACCCGTAACCTGTTCGATGGTGCGATGTTCCCACATCAGGGGTCCAATCGGTTTCATTTGTGTATTCTCCGAATTCATCATTCTTTGAGAGGCGGTAAACTTTTTCCTGTATTATGCTTGTTTCAGGACCGGCGTCACTCCCCATCCCGAGGAGGTGCTGGTTATCTCTTCTTCGAGACGGCAATATGAGGACGCTGGCGGAGTCATCTTCGGGTCATCTCCGCACGTTACCGTCATGGGATCTGCTATTCCATCAACACAAGGGCGCAATCAGAACGGTCAGGGGGCGGTATCGTCCTGGCGATGGATGCCCAGAAGGCTGCAGATACCGGAGCGTGGATGGCCCTATCCCTTCTCGGGCCGGCGTCGAAACTGCCCGCCGTGCTCGCATCGGAGACTCGTCCTCGTAGTACTTTCCCTATCCTCCGACGCCCCCATGCGCTCGTTGCGCTCGTTGCGTAGCGGCTGCCACCTCCCGCCGCTCGCATCGCCGCTTCCGCTGGATATGCTCGTACCTATGTTCCCATCTCGGCGCCTCCCCGATACAATCTTCTGCGTATACGGACAACCCGGATTGAAAAAAAGCAGCACGCACGATCGGATCATGGTCTGCCGCGATGCTCATCTGGCCGTCGAACGGCAGTATCCATCGCTTGTGCCTCTGCACGATACTCCGGATTGAGCTCCTCGGTACCATCCGCTGCGATCGTCTCCCTGTCCCATGGCCAGATGACCAGTGCATCGGTTTCCAGAACTGTATAATCGGGTCTGATGCTGCCCGTATGAACGGCAAGCGTCGCCGTTCGAACCTCTCGTGCTCCGCAGCTTTCCCGTTCTTCCCTTGCCATATCCATCGTTCTGCCAGCCCCGCTGATATCGTCGACAAGAAGAACTCTCCTCTCCCGGACAGCTTCGGTGGGACGAACATACCATTCCGGCTGTTCGTGGATCACTTCCTCGTGATGACGGGAAGAGAGTTTGTTGGGGAAGAAATCGAGCCGGAATGCCGAGCTCAGGAAAACCGCTGGAATGACTCCCCCTTTCGCTATCCCGGCCACAACGTCTGGCTCCCAGTCCTGCCAGATCTTCACCGCCAAGTGTTTCAAAAAGCCTCCCAGACGATCCCAGTCAATATTTTCGACATCCGTGTGATGGTGGCGATAGGGATCCAGAGTCAGATGTCCAGAGACATCGTTCGATTATATCAAGTATCGTGCCGATACCGTGCCGGACGATTATTGGCGGTGAAAATCGGAGATTGATCGCCAACGTGCAATCATTGTAATCCTCATTCGTCGAAACCGTGCTTACGCAGTAGGTTCTCTGTGCCGCACCGGCCCCGACGGCGGGCCGGGGTGTATCACCCTATGGCAGGAGTCCCATTCCAACCGCGACCAGAAAGGATCTCCAGCAGCCTGCTCCACCCGCACAGCGTATAGATCCCCTGCGGGGAAGGCCGGGTGTGTCCAGCATGGATTTTTTCTTCGGTTGTTCCTGTAGGATTCCAGCGGAGCGCGAGGCCGCGTTCAGGCTACGTTCCCCTTGCCCGGTGGATGTCTCGGATCGGAGCGATCCGGTTCAGACGCTTCCACTAGTGTATCGGCTTTTTCACTGCAAATGCATTCGAGATGCGTTCTGCTATTGCCCGTGCGGCTGGATAGCCAGTTTTTTTCAGGATGTTTTAGGGGGCATCGCCGGATAGGGCAGTATGCAGAGATTTTCGCTTCTCGAAAGGCTGATGTTTTCTCCGGCATCACTCCTTCCCGTGTGCATTTTTTGGAACCATGTTTGACGGATTCTGTTCACAGAATCATTACTCCTGTTCCCTGCCAAACGGATGAGTGGCATCCTGGTATTCTTACTTCTGGATCCCTGGGGAGTTCTAGCTGCAGTGCTGGAACGGAGAAGAGCGTGTCCAGAAACACACCCGTTGGATCAAATCGCTGGCGGGAGAGAACCCCTCATGCGGATGCGTGCCGGAGGATCGCCCGGTCTTTCTATCGACGATCTGTAGCGCCCCTTTTCTGGAATCGGGAGCTAGTTTAATACCTGCGTTTACGTATGGAGAGAGCATGACCGATCGCTCGCCGGGGATGTACCTGGCCTATATCACCCAGGCACTCGTCGGGTTCAACGTCCTCCTGGCCCTGGTGTTCAAGCCCTCGGATGCCCCCATCGCCATCGTCCTCTTCCTGATAGGGCTGGCCATCTACATCTTCTCCTGGAGGACGAAGATCGTCTTTCCCTGGTTCGTGTATTTCCTGACGTCTCTTGCCATCCTGATCCATACCTCGGGCTACATCCAGGAGCGGTATATCAGATTTGTATACTGGGATGTGCTCGCCCATACGGTTTCCGGGACTATCGTGGCCCTGATTGGCTTCCTGCTCATTCTCTTCCTGGACTCTATCCGGAAGTATCGCCTCGACCCCCCGTTTATCGGGCTCTTCATCGTCCTCTTTGGAACGTTCTGCGAATACCTCTGGGAGGTCTGGGAGTTTCTGGTGGACACCTTCTTTGGAGGGTCCCTGGCCGGTCCGATGCAGGGGAGCAACGCCGACACCATGACCGACATGATCTTTGTCCTCATCGCCGCGCTCCTCGTAGGCGTGGGCTGCTACTACTACCTCAAGCGCTATGGTAAGGAAGCGGTTGTCCATGCCATGGTGAAGGAGAGCCCGTATGGCAAGGGATGATCTGGCCGCCGTGCTCACCCGTCCGGAGATAACGGCGCCTAAATCGATCCGGGTTGCAGGGACATGGTGGAATGTTGATTAGACAGCGAATTCCCATACTGCGGCGATTCCCCGACCCCTTCTCCCCGCAGATAGGCGAAACTCCCCTGGTCGCCGGCTCGCGGCAGCGACTCGCCCTCTTTCTCTTTTGAGTATGCCTGGACTCCTGACGCCCCCACTCGCTCAGTTTCACTCGCTACGTGGCGGCTGCCTCCTCGCGCCGCTCGTACCGCTCCTCCCGAGCCATGCTCGCGGCTGCGGGTCTGCATGCAGCCGGGATATCTATCGTTCGGATGTCCAAAATGCTTAAGAAGGGACCGACTAAACAGAAGAGTACTTCTGGTTTTCCATGGCGCGGGCATCTTTTGATAAGAAACAGCAGGCGATCGAGAGCCGGGTCCGGGAGTTTATCAAGAACCTTCCCGAGAATCCGACCGAGCGGGAAAACGCAGCATCCCAGCTCGTCGAGGAGCTCGCGATCACCCTCGAGGAACTCAAGATAACAGATGAGGAACTGCGCCGCCAGAACGAGGATCTCCGCAAAACCCAGACTGCCCTCGAGAGCGAACGGCAGAAGTATCGCGATCTCTTCGAGAACGCTCCCGACGGGTATCTGGTGACGGACTGTTCCGGGAGAATCCTGGAAGCCAACCGCCGGATGGGCGAGATGCTCCACGTTCACCCGGAGTCCCTGGCGGGGCGGTCGATAGCGCATTTTGTATCCTGTGGGACGGGCCCGATGTTCACGGCCAAACTGCAGGATCTCGCACAGGGGGAGGCGGTCACGGAGTGGGAAGTCTCCTTGCAGCCTATCGAGGGGACGGTTCTCCCCGTGCTCATCAACGTCACCCCTATTCCAGCAACTGCGGATACACCCCCCGGTCTGCGGTGGGTGATCCGGAATATCGGAAAGCGCAAGCGAGCCGAAAAAGCACTGCGCGAGAGCGAGGAGAAGTTCCGGGTCGCTTTACGGAGTTCACCAACGGCGGTCTTCCAGCAAGATCTGGATCTTCGGTATACCTGGGTGTACCAGCCCCATCCTCACTTTACTCCGGAGGGCCTTCTTGGCAGGAGAGACGCGGATGTCCTGAATCCCCGGAGTGCCGCACCTATTACCGCGCTCAAACAGCGCGTGTTAGCCGAGCGGAAGCCTCTTTCGGAGGATGTCGTCGTCTGGCTTAACGGGAATCCGTTTTATTATACCCTATCGGTCGAGCCACTGTATGATGCGAGCGGATCGCTCATTGGCATATCCGGTTCTTCAACAGATATCACCGAACGCAAGCGGGCTGAAGTGGCGTTGCGCGAGAGCGAGGAGGAGTCTCGACACATCGTCGAATATGCACCCACCGGCATCTATGAGATCGACTATACCGTCCCCCGGTTCAAACGGGTCAACGATGCCATGTGCGACATCCTCGGATATACGCGTGAGGAACTCTTGGCGAAAAATCCCCTCGACCTCTTGGATCCCGATAGCCAGGTGCGATTCCAGGTGAGGATACGCAAGGTGTTGGCCGGGGAGCCTATCGATGAGTCGGTTGCCTTCCGGGTTTTCACGAAGGATGGACGGACGATCTGGGCAGAGCTGAATGTCAAACTGCAGTATACCGATGGGAACTTGGATGGCGCCCTGGTCGTTGCCCATGATGTCACCGAGCGCAAGCGGGCCGAGGTATCTCTACAGGAAGCTCTCGAACGATTGAGTTTTGCGCAAAAGGCGGCAAAGACCGGATTTTGGGACTGGGATTTGGGCACCGGAAACCTTGAGTGGTCGCCGGAGTTTTTCGTTTTATTCGGTCTTCCCCCCACGGCTGCGGCGTCGTTTGAAACGTGGCTCCATGTACTGTATCCGGATGACCGGGAACCGGCCATGGACAAGATCACCCAAGCGATCGAGCAACGCATATCGTTGGAGAATGAATATCGGATTGTTCTGCCCGATGGAGAACTACGCTGGATCGGTGCCCTGGGCGGTACTACGTATGATGCGGACGGAAAACCCCTCCGCATGGCCGGCATCTGCTTTGATATCACCGAACGCAAGCAGATGGAAGAGGCCAGAGCAGCAGATGTTGCCGCCCTCACCCGCATGCATGATATGAGCAGCAGACTTCTCGATCGCAGAGGGCTACAGCCGCTATTACAGGAGATCATGGAGACGGCCATTGCAATCATGAAAGCCGACAAAGGCACCCTGCAACTTGTCGAAGGCAGTTCGCTCCACATTGTCGCTGCATCCGGTCATTCACAAGCATTTCTGGATTTCTTTGCCTCCGCTGAACAGCAGGCATCGGCATGTGGGAGGGCTATGATTGACAGATCGCGCATCATTGTTCCGGATGTTGAAGCGAGCGATCTGTTTGCCGGGACGCCTTCGCTTTCCATCTTCCACGAGGCGGGTGTTCGTTCGATCCAGTCCACGCCCATGGTGAGTCGATCCGGTGCACTGCTCGGTATCCTCACAACACAATGGCGTGCTCCCTTTACTCCTAACGAGCATGATCTCTGGCGGCTGGACCTGCTGGCGCGCCAGGCCGCGGATATGATTGAAATTGCCCAGGCTGAGGCATCGTTACGAAAGAATGCCGAGTTCCTCAAACGCAGCAACGAGGATCTTGAACGGTTTGCCTACGTCTCGTCCCATGACCTGCAGGAACCCCTGCGCACGATGGTCTCCTTCACCCAGCTCCTGGAACGCCGGTACAAGGGCAAGCTGGATGCCGACGCGGACGAGTACATCCAGTACCTGGTCAACGGTGGCAAGCGGATGCAACACCTCGTCAACGACCTGCTGGAGTTCTCCCGGGTCAATACCAAAGGCATGGAGTTTCGCCCCACGGATGCCAATGTGATCGTCGAGGATGCCCTGACCGGCCTGCAGACCCAGACCGGAGCGGACGGTGTCTCCATTACCGTCGATCTGCTCCCGACGGTGCTAGCCGATGCCAACCAGCTCCGCCAGGTCTTCCAGAACCTGATCAGCAACGCCATCAAGTTCAGAAGACCGCATACCACGCCGGAAATTTATATCACGGCTCAGCAGCAGGACGGGATGGTCCAGTTCCGTGTTCAGGATAACGGCATTGGAATCGAGCCGCAGTACTTCGAGAAGATCTTTATCATCTTCCAGCGGCTCCATGGCATGGACCAGTACGAGGGGACCGGCATCGGTTTAGCCATCGTGAAGCGGATCGTCGACCGCCATGGCGGACGGATCTGGGTAGAGTCCGAGCCGGGGGAAGGATCGACGTTCTACTTTACGATCCCAGCGGCTTCACTATCTGAATGATCGTGAGAAGAGGGACGGAGCCCGAAGACGGGCGAGTCTCCGACGCGAGCAGAGCGAGCAGACTCGCCCTCCTTTTTAATACATCTTGGTTATGCCTCTGACGCCTCCACACTCGCTCTCCCGTCACGTCTCGCGTCGTGGCGGCCGTATAGGTATGCTGTCTCGCTTTCCCGTCGAGAGCCTACACGCAGCCGACGATCGAGACAGAACGGAGAATCGCTCTTATCGGGGTCTGTTCGAGGGGAACTGACGGATATTGCTAAAAAAATACAGATCAACAGGCTCGAATATATGGCTGACGAAGTTCTCGCGACAGCACTGACAGATCTCTTTAAAACAAACGGTGCGGTCACGATTATCAAGTATAAGGATATCTACGAATGGCTCGAACTGGCCACGGACAGGTAGAGGACGTTGCAGATGTTCTTTCGGATATCGCAGTGCGGTATGCTTGATGCGGCACGATCTTCAGTTCCCGTGGGTCAATAAAAGGCAAAATGGCTCTGTCGCCATCCGCATCCAGAACATGGTGAGGGTTTTCCGGTATTCCCATGGACAGGGAGAGACCCCTACCCCACTTTCGTGCGATAGCCAGGATCGTGGACAGCTTCTGCTCGGGATCCCCAGATCCCTACGGGCTTATCGCACTATCCCCCTCCCCCCTGTGAGGGGGCGACCCTTACCGAACCGTGGGGAGGGGAGAATCGAATTCAAACCATGCAACGGATGGAATAGGTGTAAAAATACGCCAGCGGGCACTTCTGCAGAGCGTTCCATATCTTCAGGTCGCGCATCGTATCCACCCCCTCCACCTGTTCGGTCGGGGATCTCGCCCTGCCCACCAGTGGTCTTCCCCTACGCCCCCTCTCGCCTTCGCATCGCCGGCGGTTGCCAGGCAGGCTCGCGGTCGGTGTCCAGCCTATCTAAAAGGGAATGGATGCGGGAGTCTCGTCGTATCCTGGAAGCCCTTCTTCTACCCTTCGTTTTCCGATACTTACTTGTAGTAGGGGCTAAGTCTATTCTACTGGACACATCGTGGTACCTCGTTCCGGGTTGGCACTACCCCGGACATCGCTGAAGGTGCACTGTGGCAGTTCAGAACAACGCCCCCTGGCAGGGCATCCTGAAGTCGATGGGTCTCGTCTTCGGGGACATCGGCACGAGCCCCATCTATACGCTGGCCGTGATCTTCCTGCTGCTGGAGCCCACGACCTCGAACGTGATGGGCATCCTCTCCCTGCTGATCTGGA
>JAXDAH010000188.1:0-18713 GCA_034679905.1 Methanomicrobiales archaeon
CGGTTCTCGAGAGGCGCTCAACAGATCCCTGGCTCTCTCTACTGCCGGAGTCAACTGTAAAAAGCAGCATGGAGTCTCCGGATTGTGCTTTCCATGCAGGGGAAAGCGGAGTCGCCCCATCGGAGAGACTGCAATCCGATACATCAGAGCGGATGCGAATGAATCCATGATGCCAATATGCACGACCCGCTGCTCGGCAAGGCGACTCTGACCAGAGGATACCTGAATATCCGCATGAGTATCCTACATCGTGGATGAGGACACCAGCGGTGATGCGGTCGGGTGGTGGTGTTTCAGGTGATGCGATCTCCGTTAGAATAGCCCAAATGTTAACTAAGAAGCATGAACCAAAGGCTTATTGTAAATGATTCTAATTGTACTGTGGACAAGTCTACTTGGCACGGTCTCGACTTGTCCACCCTAGTATTATCTGGCACGAGTCATTAATGTTCGGTAAGGCGCGTACGAGCATGACGATTGCCCTGTCGAACGTGGCTATAATTAAAAATTCTTCCGGGATCGTATATCCGCAACGTCTGCGGTCAGATCCTTTCAGGGCGCGGAGCGTAATACAATTCCTTGGCACGTTCCAGCCTATACTCCCTGCATCTTGTTTCGAGTATAAAGAAACCTGTATGACACGATCCGGGCACGCCCATGGATATAATCTCGCTGAATCCGATCGCGAGAAGTTCAGCGCCCTGTCATCTCTTCTGCAACGGGCATGCCAGAGTGACAGGGTGATCTCTCCGGTACCGATGCGAGCGGGCGAAGTATCTCGGATGTGCAACAGAACCGAAAACTCCGCAGAAGACCGCGGGGTGGATACTCGCTTTCCGGGATAGTTGTAAATTGTTATTAATGAATTTTTTATAATAGTATATCATAGATAGTTAATCTAACCGGGATAGAGCATGGAAGCGATGCGGTCATCCAGCTGGTTCGATAACGATACCCCTCGATATCGTCTTGATCTACGGCTGGGCATCCCTCATTCGAGGATGCAGGGCGCCATTGAGTGGTGGGTCGGCGACCCCGGCCTGTGCAGAAACCCTGATCGCCATCCCTACCTGATCCTTGCAGAGATCGCTGCCCAGGGGTGGGATGATCAGCAGGATGTGATGCAGGCCGTTGCCCGTTGTGCTGAAGAGTCCGGACCGATCCTCGTATCGATTAACCCGGTTCCGAATATGCATCTGGTCCAGGAGATCTCATCCTATCAGGTCTTTCCCTCTCCCGGGCTTCGTTCATTCCTTCTCCTCCTCTCCTCTATCTGCCAAGTGATTATCCCCCCAGGGTCGTTCGCAGAGAGCATCGCCAGAGGAACGCCAGCTCATCTCGCCATGGACGATGAAGCCGCTCCACCCCGCCAATTAACAGGGAGAAACAGGGTGGAACCAGATGCCGAAGAAGGCGGTAGTGCAATAGTCCCCTCTCTAAAAAAAGGGCGGGATGATCCGGTTCTTATCGTTATTCTACGGATCGTGCTTCGCAGGGATGGGATTCCGTTGGCAGAATACGATCTTTATGGGAAAGAGTGGCTGGACTCTTCGATAACGGCTCTGAGAAAGAATGCCCGGCTCTCCCTCCGCAAATTCCGTATCGGGAAGGGATATCAGATGAATAGGTCCCAGTACCGGGAGGGGCCTCAAATCTATGTCATCAGCGACCTCCATCTTGGCCACGCAAACAGCATTCCGCGTTACAAGCGGCCATTTTTATTGAGCGATCCCGGCGAAATGGACCGGGTTCTCATCAGGAACTGGAACTGGACCGTAAAGGAGAACGATGCCGTGATCTTTCTTGGCGATCTCTCGTACATGAGCCCGAAACCCCCCGAATCCTACCTCGGGCGGCTTTGTGGAAGCATCTTCTACCTCAAGGGCAATCACGATCCCTGCTATCCCTACATGTCGAATTGTCTCCTCATGCGATACAAAGGAGTGCCCTACCTGTTCATTCATGATCCCGAGGAGGTGGTACGGCCATTCGAGGGATGGGTAATCCACGGTCATCTCCACAACAGAGATATCAGCCGATATCCTTTCTTTAACCCGCATACCCGGATGGTAAATGTGAGTGCGGAGATGATAGGGTACCGTCCTATCCTCCTTGAGGAGATCCATGACCTGATTCTTGAAACGGACGAAGTCATCCCGTTCCGTGACCTCTCTCCGGCTGAAGAGATTCCCCGGGATATTCCTGCAGCCCGGAATTGCCGCTTGCCTGCACGGGGGTGCGATGTCGACCCGATCTGAGCAGACGCGAATCCTCGAGCAGAGGGGAGGGGTCATTCTCGAGCGGGACACCCGTTTCTGCACCGTCCGCCTGCGTATCCCCGGTGGAATAATCTCCCCCGGCCAGCTTCGCGGCATCGCAGATATCACCAGGAATCTCGGTATCGGAACGGTGCATCTGACGACACGGCAGACGATGGAGGTCCCCCATATTCCTCTGGAGAAAGTCTCCTCAATGCTTATCGCGCTGGAGAAGGACGGCATCCGCCTGGATTCCGAGCACGAGGGGGTGGTCAATATCACCGCATGTCCCGGCACGGATCGATGCCGGTTTTCGAATATCGAGACCAGCAGCATACTCCGGCGACTGGATATAGTCCATTCTGGCAGGGAGATGCCAGTACGGGTGCGGATCGCCATATCTGCCTGCCCCAACGGGTGCACCAGCGAGCGACTGAGCGATATCGGGATTACCGGACTCCGAACGCCTATTGGAAATGAAGAGTTGTGCAGCGGTTGCGGAGCCTGTGCTAAAATCTGCAAGGAAAAGGCCATCTCCATGCTGAACGGACACCTTGCGATCGATTCGGAGCGATGTGCAGAGTGCGGCATGTGCATCCTCTCCTGCCCGTTCCAGAGTATCCAGGGGACAGCGCCCCGCTATCTGATCACTGTCGGAGGGAGGCGGGGTCGCCATCCGGTTGCGGGGCGAGAGTTGATCCGCGTGGATTCGGAGGATAAAGCCGCAGGTGTCATTCATCGTGTCCTGGACTGGATCCAGGAATGTGCATACCCTGAGATCAACCTGGCCGATCAGCTGGATAGAATGGATTTCTCCGCATTCCAGCTCCAATTAATCCAGGAATTCGATAAATCAGAACCTTGAATCCAACGGTAACAAGATTCCGTCGTGTCCGCTTCCCGTTATCCCCGAGGATGCCGGACAGGTCTACCCGTAGAATTTCCCGCACCAGAATCCTTCATACAGCGATACGTGAGATCGGGTTTTCGTGGAGGTAAAATCTGCAGTCTTCGCATAAACCACAATGTTGCACCGCATACTGGAGATCGCCGAAGACGGGCATCTGCCTTCTGTCGTGAAGGTGGGGGGAGATCCGACCTTCGGAACGGGCATCACAATAAACTACACATTTAAAATTTCAGAAGCACACTGCTCTGGATTCCTTTTCTGCACCCCTGTAAGTTAAACAGGTGTGCACCAATATGAATTTGTGTTAATTATCTGTGAATTAACTTGATTAACAATTGCATAATGTTAAATAATAATAAATAGCGACCATTTAACGCATGGCTTTTAGTGCACATGTTCACATGGAACGTTGCACGGGGTGCGGGAACTGCGTCATGGCATGTCCGGTAAACGCCCTGGAGATTTACACCATCGACCCGGCAACGAAGGAGAAGATCTATTCGGTCACGAACGGGAGATCGATCAGTCTCGATCTCAATTCCGAGCTCTGTGGCGGGTGCGGAGTGTGCATCGAGGCGTGCCCGTATAGTGTCATCTCCCTACGGTTTTCGAAGAGCCCCGAAAAAGCCGTTCTTTGAATTTCGACCAGAGAAAGCGAGCGTGAACAGATTTCTGAAAAGATTTCTGAGGTTACCGTATGAAAGCGAAGATTGCCCTCAATATGATCACCCAGCGTGCGGTGGAGGAAGGACAGGCGATGGAGAAGGGAAAGACCACCCGAGAATACTTCGAAGCCTGTTCCATTGTTGAGATGAATCGGGAGGATATGAAGAAGCTGGGCATCTGGACGAACACCAACGTCCGGGTCACCAGCGAAGTCGGTAGCGTCATCGTGAAAGCGATCGAGCCGACCCAGTACTGCCCGCCGGGACTCGCTCACATCCGGCAGGGCGTATGGGCAAACCAGGTGGTTCCCCCGCGGACACAATCGACAGGAACTCCGCAGTACAGCGGGTTCCCCGTCACTATCGAACCAGCACCGCAAGAGAAAATTAAAACCGCCCTCGAACTGGTCCAGGGGGCGGTAGGTCTCTGGAAAGGAGGTAATTAGATGCCAAAATGGATCACGCAAGTCGGATGCCCCTACTGTGGGGCATCCTGTGACGACCTCGAAGTTCTCGTCTCGGACGACGGAAAAAAGGTGCTCGAGACGAGGAATGCCTGTGTTATCGGGAATGAGATCTTCCACCATGCATCCAGCCCCGACAGGCCGAAGAGGCCGCGGTTGAGGCAGCCGGATGGGAGCATGAAAGAGATCTCCTACGATGAAGCCGTCGACTATACTGCAAAAACTCTGCTCAAGGCGAAAAAACCGCTCATTTATGGCTTCGGCTCCACCAACTGCGAGGGGATGAGCGCCGTAGCACGGGTGGCTGAGAAGGCCGGCGCCGTGCTCGATAACTGCGCATCCATCTGCCATGGGCCGTCATTCCTCGCCATCTTCGATAACGGCTATCCCAGCTGCACCCTTGGAGAGGTGAAGAACCGGGCCGATGTCATCGTCTTCTGGGGCTGCAACCCCATGCATGCGCACCCCCGCCACACCTCACGCTATTCTATCTTTCCGCGGGGATTCTTCACCAGCAAGGGACAGATGGGGCGCACGGTGATCGTAATCGATCCACGGAGGACCGATACGGCAAAACTGGCAGACATACATCTCATGGTCAAGCAGGGACACGATTACGACCTTTTCGATGCCTTCAGGACTGTCCTGCGGGGGCACAGCATACCCGACGAGGTTGCGGGCATCCGCAAGGAGATGATCCAGAAAGCAGCCGATATCATGAAAAATGCCCGGTTTGTCATGATCTTCTTCGGTATGGGCTGCACGCATACCGATGGCCGAAATCATAACGTGGACATCGCCATCAGCACGACACGGGACCTCAACTCCTTCACCAAAGCTTCGATCATGGCGATGCGAGGGCACTACAACATCGCAGGACCCGGCCAGGTCTGGTCATGGCAGTTCGGGTTCCCGTACTGTCTCGATCTGAGCAGGGGGACCCATGCTCATATGAACCCCGGCGAGACGAGCTCCATCGACCTTGCCATGCGGGACGAAGTGGACTGCTTCGTGAACGTCGGTACAGATGCCGGTGCCCATTTTCCGATTGAAGCGGTCAAGCATCTGAAGAAGCATCCGTTCATCACCGTCGATCCCAACATCTGCATGGCGAGCGAGATCTCCGACCTCCACATGCCTGTACGTGTTGTGGGCGTGGAAGAGCCCGGTGTCGTCTATCGGATGGACAATGTGCCGATCCAGTTTAAAAAGGTCATCGACGGTCCGGAAGGAGTTCCCAGCGATGAAGAGCTCTTCGACAGGATCTACAAGCGAATGTGCGAGCTGACGGAGACCGAACCCATCTGGATCCTGGGCAGAGAGCATGTGAAGGCATCTACCGGTTCGGAGCAGTGAGCATGGCCGAAATTTTGATTAAGGGTGGATTTGTCGTCGATCCCACGCGCAAGATCGATGGGGACGTGGCAGACATTGCCATCAAGGGCGACCGGATTGTCGAAGAGGTGGGTCCGGACGCAAAGGTGATCGACGCCCGGGGAAAGGTGGTGATGGCCGGCGCCGTTGACGTGCATGCCCATGTTGCCGGGCCGAAGGTGAATGTCGGCCGCCTGATGCGACCCGAGGATAAGCTCTTCAAGAGCCCTGCTGCGCAGGATCGATACCGGATGGAGAGCGGATTCTCCATTCCCAGCACCTTCAAGACGGGGTACGATTATGCCAGGATGGGGTATGCCTTCGTCCTGGAGGCTGCCATGCCTCCTCTCCATTCCCCCCACGTACACGAGGAGATCCACGACACTCCCATTATCGATGAGGGAGCGCTCCCGGTCTTCGCAAACAACTGGTTTGTGCTCGAATACCTGAAAAATGGAGAGGTTGAGAACAGCGCCGCATACGTTGCATGGCTTCTTGGAGCAACCAAGGGCTTTGGGGTTAAACTGGTGAACCCCGGCGGTACGGCAGCGTGGGCCTGGGGTCTCAACTGCCTGACCCTCAAGGATCCGGTCCCCTACTACGATATCACACCGGCCGAGATCATCACCGGCCTGATGCAGACCAATGAATACCTCGGACTGCCGCATTCCATACACATCCACCAGAATAGCCTCGGAATCCCCGGTAACTACGAGGTTACCCTGGATTCGCTCCGTCTTGCAGAAGGAGTCAAGGCGAAGAACAAGTTCGCTCGGAATACCGTCATGCATTCCACACACATCCAGTTCCACTCCTATGGCGGCGATTCATGGAGCAACTTCGAATCCAAAGCTCGTGAAGTCATGGATTATGTCAACAAGCAGAAGAATATCACCGTCGACCTCGGCTGTGTGACACTCGATGAGACGACGACCATGACTGCGGATGGTCCCTTCGAGCATCACCTCAACCAGTTGAATCACCTGAAGTGGGCGAACACCGATGTGGAACTCGAGACCGCCGCCGGGGTTGTGCCCTACGTCTACGATAAAGACATCAAGGTATGCGGGATCCAGTGGGCGATTGGACTGGAGCTGGGGCTCTATGCCAAGGACCCGATGCGGGTCTTCATCACCACCGATCACCCCAATGCCGGTCCTTTCATCCGGTATCCCCGAATTATCAAGTGGCTGATGAGCCAGAAAGCGCGGGATGAGACCCTCGCCTCGTTCAAGCACAGTAAAAAGGTGATCGATGCAACGAACATTCATTCGATCGAGACGGAACGCACCCTCTTCGAGATAGCCCAGATGACGAGAGCGGGCCCGGCAAAAGCCCTCGGTCTCTCTCACCTGTTTGGCGGGCTTGCCCCGGGTATGGATGCCAATGTTGCGGTCTACAATCTCGACTACACGGACATGCCCGCAGACCCGGAGGAGATCGAGCGGGCCTTCTCCCGTGCACGATGGTTCGTCAAGTCGGGAGAGATCGTTGTGCAAGATGGCGATATCGTCAGCCATGGCAACAAGAGGACGATCTGGGTGAATGCCAGAGTCAAGGAGAATCCCCAGGTTATCCGGGACATCCATGAAAAATTCTTGAAAGACTACACGGTGGGACTTGACAACTACCCGGTACGGGACTACCTTGCTCCCAACCCCTACGTGATTGACATCGATGTGGAGGCCTGAGGTGAATCATGGCTCTGGTAACCCTGAAACCATCAAAGATCCCTGAGCTCTACCTGGAGTGCTACAATATCTCCCCGGACGTTTTTGCCGGGAAGACCTCTGCCCAGATCGCCGACCTCGAAGTGCGTGAGGGCAAGACGAAAGTGCGGCTGGGGGATTACTTCGAGATCAGTGGTAACGCGGGAAAGACCGCCGAGGATACATCCATCCGGATTGCCGGGGATTGCTCACGGGTGAAGTATATCGGCACCAAGATGAGTGCCGGCTCGATAGATGTCGAGGGCAATGCGGACATGTACGTCGGTGGATGGATGAAAGGCGGAAAGATCCACGTTGCTGGAAATGTCCATTCATTCTGTGGAATCGCGATGGAAGGAGGAGAGATCCTCGTGGATGGCAACGCCGAGAATTACGTCGGTTGTGCTTACCGCGGGGACTGGCGTGGAATGCGGGGTGGAACAATCCGCATCCGCGGGAAGGCCGGAAACGATATCGGGACCTTCATGCTGGGTGGAACGATTATCATCGAGAAAGATGCATTCATCCATATCTCAACCCATGCAGAGGGGGGGACGGTTATCGTTAAAGGCAATGCGACGGGACGTGTCGGCGGCCAGATGGTGAAAGGAGACATCTACGTCCTCGGCAGGATCCAGAACATGCTCCCCGGATTCAAAAAGGTGGGGACGGTAGAAAAGGAGGTTGATGGAGTCAAAGCCAAATTCACGCATTACATAGGGAATCTCGGCGAGCGTCACCCCCGGGCAAAAGGAAAGGAGATCTACGGGAATCTCTATCTCGGGGCATGATCCCGTCCATTCCCCTTAATTCATCTATAGTAACGGTTGTTCTATATCTTTCAGCAATGAACGCAAAAACCTCTACCAGGTGAGAATGCATGACGAATCCAGGCAACGATTTCATGGAAAAGACCCGATATCCGGATTTCTCTACAGTAGATATGATACTGGGGGTTCCTGAGCCCCCCGCCGAGGTTCCGGTCCCGGAGGGGGCGAAGGTCATACGGCTCCCCAATCCTAAGCGCATCAAGATTCCGGATATGCCCGTGCGGGGAGCACTTGAGAGCTGGGAGCCAGTGGGATTCTTCTCGCGCTCTTCCCTGAACTTGAAGGAACTATCCTTCCTCCTCTGGTGCATGCAGGGGGTCAGGAAGACGTCGGATGGCCATGCTTCAATCCGGAACGTCCCCTCCGGCGGAGGACGGTACCCGCTGGAGACATACTTTGTCGCGGGGGAGATAGACGGCCTCCCAACAGGGCTGTATCGGTATCTCCCCCGTACTCATCATATCGTTGCACTCCGCGAAGATTCGGATCTCCCCTTCGTCATGGGAACCGCGAGCATGAATTTCAAGATGATCACACGTGCGGCGGTCACCTTCCTCTGGGTGGCGGTCCCGTATCGTTCCGTCTGGGCACTGGGGAACAGGGGATATCGGAGTGTCTTCATCGAGGCCGGACATATCTGCCAGGCGCTGATTATGGCTTCGGCCTGCATCAAGTGCGCAGTGCACCCGATCGATCTCTTCCACGATCCGATGATGGTTCAGCTCGCAGGGCTGGATCCGGAGTCCCAGTGGCCTCTGTATGTCGCAGCGGTTGGAAGACGGGAACGGGAACTCTAAATTGTTCCCAGAAGAGATAGATGGGATATGTGCGGGGACACCAGGGTATTTCGAGGGATGGTCACCCTCGATGACAGGCTTCCAGGGAATCCCCTAATGGTTCTGCCGATGCACCAACGGGCAGGGAGGTTCCATGAAAAATGAAAATATTTTTTTTACTGCAGAAAAAATGACCGTGGAGAGGTTAACCTGGGTAACCGAAATCCTGAAGCTATACTGTACCCGCTATTATCCTGAGAGCCTCCACCATCATCCCCGAATTTCCATACCGTCCTTTTATCTCTTCCTTTCGGGTGATGCATGTTACAGTCTTGTCGATCATCGATATGCTCATTTATGGGAAATTCTCTTCAAACTGCCTCCCGTTCGATTCGTCATCGATCCGCGGGAACTCCTGATGAGAGGGATATCGATTGAACCATTCCGGCTGCGGGGTCCGGACCAGGTCATCTCTCCAGCTCTTGGAGACGATAGTCCGGAAACTTCATTCGTCGAAATCCTGCTGGATGTAACAGAGCAGGATCCTGCGGATGCCTCGTTTGGTTTCCTGCACCTGGAATCTCCATATATGCATACGTCCCCCTCCACGGTTATCAGCCTCTTCCATGCAGCAATCGAGAAGAATATCTCGCCTGAATTGTATGGTTATCTGGATGGCGTGCATTCCATTCATCGGGGCCAGTCACCGACGATGAGTGAAAATTTCGGAGATTCGCTCGTCGAGATGCATGCTGCTGCTGTCGGAAAGGGACTGACCCCACGGATCCTGGTATGTTCGCGAAGTGCAACCACGCGAGGTTACAGCACTTTTACCACCGAAACCGGGAGTATTATATCCTCCTGCATCATTCCCGCGGCAAAGATCAGGGATATATCACAGATTGTCGTCCGATTCCGCAAGAGGCATCCTGTACTTTCACACTCCGCCTGTTTTATCCAGACGATGCCAAATCGAAAGATACCCTACATAAAACCTCGAGGGTACCCCGACCCACCGCCGCTTGTTGTCCTTGTTACACATAGCCCCTACGGGAATGAGATCGCCCTCGGTGCCATCACGTTTGCCACCGCCTGCGCGCATCAGGGAATAGCCACCAGGGTTGTATTTATCGAAGACGGGATCTATACGCTTTTTGGAAATCACTGTTTCAACGAATTGGACCCCATGCTCAATCTCCAATCCGTCATCACGGCCACCTCCCGCATGGATAACCTCGGGTACTCTGCATACATCCCTTCATTCCAGGAGAGGGGCCTGTTGGGGAGCCCTCCCTTCGGGGGTGTTCAGCGGATAGATACGAACATGTTGGCGCAGATTCTCTTTCAGGTTCCCAGCGGTGTTGTTGCTGATCGTCAGCGGGTTCTGATATTCTGAGAGGAGGATCGCATTGACGATCCTCACCGGAGGATCTCAGGCAGGAAAGACGGGGACCGCGAGCCCTTGAAGAGCACGGTGATCTCCAGGCCTGGAGCCAGATCCCGTCGGACCAGGCTCGATTTCGTGATGGTGCCGCATAGGGGTATCCGATATCCACCACAATCCTGGAAAAACGCCGATCGTCGGGATCTCGGTGACAGTTCCCCGCACAGTGTTTCGAGCGGAGGAGTTGTATGGTCACGGCGAGAAGAATCGTCGGCCAGGATACCGGCAATCACATATCCCACGGTCTTATGTCGGAAGCAACATCCTGGGTATTCTCCGCAGTGCGCTCTGGAAATGCCAAACCTCCTGAATCTTTGCATACACCGAAACAGGCCCGTGTACTCTCCGAATATGCCGGAACCGGATCCGTTCATCGAAATTCCGGATGAGCATACCTACTTCGCTGCTTCTGCCGGCGGGGCGATGCGCTCCGCGAGGGGATCCATGGCTGCGGGTTTCACGAGGCCCTGGGGTGGCGAGGCGATCACCGAGCTGCTGGAGAGACTCGTCCAGTCGAACTGCCCAGAGGTGCTCAACAAGGACGATGGCGGCGGAGCTCCCGTTCTGGAGCCGGTCAGGTATGTTCAGCAGATCGGCTCGCGAGAGGCCGTAGGGGTGTTCCACCTCCAGCATGCGCCCGTAGGTTGTCCGTGGATGCAGCTCCTCAACGCCCCACTCAAGCCCGATGAGATCCCCGGGGATCGAGCCACACCGGAGTGCTTCTTCCCCAGCTCGTCCAGATCCAGGCGGAAAATGATGCTGTCCAGAGTCTTGTGAACGAACAGTATATCAGGCGAACGTATCCGGTATCTTCAAGGCGTTTCAGCTGGCAGAAGTTCTCCTCTTCGAACCGCCCTTTCTCGAATCCAATCGCCATCAACCGAATCGGACCTGTCATCCCCCCCCTCTTTGCCCGGCCATTCCTTGTTCCAGGAGTCCGATGGTTCTCTTGCCATCGGATACATCATCTGCGGTGGCATGGGGAATAGGTCTATTTATCCCTGTTCGCCCTCTCTTCCTTGCCATTGCCGTTGCCCGGCATCGATAGGATCCGCGGGGCCCATCAGGACCGCCATCCAGCGGGTTCTCTCCGAGACCTCCAGGAGCGCCTTCACCGCGAGGGTGAGGGGGATGGCCAGGAACAGGCCCGGCACGCCCAGCACGAAGGTCCAGAAGAAGATGGAGAGCACGATGACGAGCGGCGATAGTTCGAGTTCCCGCTCCACCCGATAGGGGAAGAGGCGGTGAACGATCCGGTCGATCGCCACTATGCCGACGAGGACGGACGCCGCGCCTGCAAGACCGTACTGCAGCCATCCGATGCCCGCGGGAGGGGCGAGGGCGAGGTAGAGACCAACGTAGGGGATGTAGCTGAGAACCACGTATACGACGGCCCAGAGGATGGGGGTCTCGATCCCGAGGATCCAGAGGAGGATGGCGACCCCCGCGCCGCCGACCAGGCTGGATCGGGTGCGGGCGGCAGCGTAGCGGATCAGGTTCCCGCTCCGTGCGACAAAGGGGTGCAGGTTCGCGGCAAGGCGCCACGCCCCTCTCCTGCCCCTGCGCCGCACCATGGCGATCTCCTGGATCGCGAAACTCGTCACGATCACGATCAGGAGATAGTCGACCACCAGCGCCGAGAGCCCTGCAAGAATGGTTCCCGTGTCGGGGATGAAGGGACCTTCTCCCGCCGCCGGTCCGGGCGAGGGCAGATCGATCTGGATGCCGAGATCGGCAAGCACGACACCGGCCCGGGCGACCTGGGCTGCCAGCAGGTCCTGGTATGCGGGAAGCGCTTCTTGGAGCTGGAGGAGGGAGATGCTCAGAAACGCGATCAGGAGCAGGCTGAGCAGGACGATGATGCCGATGGCGAGCAGGGGCGCCAGCCATGCAGGTGCACCCCGCTCCTCGAACCAGCGGACAACCGGGGTTGCCAGGATGGCGAGGACGAAGGCGAAGATGACGGGACTCACGATGGCGGCGGCAAGGCTCATGCCGCTCACCGCAATGGCGAGAACGATGAGAATCCCGGCCAGCGAAGAGAGGTCGGGGAGTTCGGCCGCAGAGGATTCGTCGGCGCACGGGCGTTTCATGCGATCACGGCACGCGGCCCCCTTCGGATGTCGTCGCGACCCTCCTCCTCGACGCGGCGGGATAGTATCGCGGCACGCTCTGCCGTCCGTCCAGCGGCAGCTCAACTACTGTCGGGCTTCCGTGAACCGGGGACCCGAGCCGTGCATACTGGTACCCTTCTGGCATGGCCGTCGGCTGTGCTTCACCCTTCCCGTTTTCGGCTATTTTAAGGTTCTCGCATACGGAGTCCGTACATCCCCCTGCGATCCCGGGGTCTGCATATTGGCCGATCAGACCGGGTGCGGCGATGCTCGTTCGCGAATATCCATCCGACCCGATCATCAAGATCTTCAGGGCGGCGATGCCGTTCGTGGAGGAGAAGCTGCCGTGCCTACAACGTCCTGGCGAGCGGGAAGAAGCCGCTGGAATGACGCGGCCTTGTATCCGCTGGAGATTGCAGGATTATTAGTGGGGCCCCTCCCCGCGGCCCCCTGCAGGGCGCCCCCTCCCCTCAAAGGGAGAGGTCTGGTGCGATAGGCCTGTACATACCCTCCAGTACCTGCTGCTTGCTGAAGACGAATCTACCCCCGTTTATCGAATGCATACTCTATTCCGCTGATCGAAGACGGTCCTATCGCCACTGTAGAGAAGGCCCTCCTTTCTCTGTCCTCACCCGATGGATACGGCGACCGGGAGGGAATCCGTTCGCCCTCTCCCGCTGGATATGCAGGAGCGACACGGCGAAGTTGCAGGCAGATCGGCCGAACCGGCATCTGCTCCCCGCCGCGGGAACATGGCGAAACACGCCTGCAATGTGCCCATAGAATAGAAGGGGGATACTCAGCTGGGCGTAGTGCATCTGGGCGCCTTCGATGCATCCCGGCCTCCTCCACCCCCCTGGCACCTATCCGATCGCGGGCCGGCTGATGGAAGATATTATATACCGGCAGAAGACTGGGTATGGCAGCTGATCTGGCGCACAGAGATCGGAGTTCTGCGGCGCTCCGCGGGATTATTGCGGTCATTTTCGGATTGGCGGCGTTCATCTTCCCCCAGCTGATCGTCGGCTTCTTCGCCTACTTTATCGGATTTTTAGCTATCATCCTGTCGGTGTTCGTCATCGCCAATGGCCTCGGTCTTGGCCCGGGTCGGGAATCGCGGTGGTACGTGATCGTCATGGGGGTGCTGGGCGTTGTGATCGGCATCCTGATCCTCCTGTCGCCTGCTGTCTTCATCGTCGCCCTCGTCTACCTCATCGCGATAGGGCTGGTCCTGATCGGCGTCGGGGATCTGATCACCGGGCTTACCACGGCGGAGGCGGGGGCATACCGCTGGCTCCTCGTGCTGGTCGGAATCGTCTCCATCCTCTTTGCAGGAATCCTGCTCTTCTATCCGCTGCTGACCACACGTATCACGGTGCAGATCGTTGGCATCTACGCGATCATCCTCGGGGTACTGGACATCATCGCCGCACTCATGCGGCGGAGGCGATGATCGGGTAATTGCGTTGCGGATCCCCCGTGCCACCAGGCCGGTGCGATCCGCTTTCTATCCACAACGGGCACACGCTATCGTAGTGCTCGTCTCACCGTGGCGCCAGATCTCCGGTACATAGGAGAGGTATCCGCCCTCTCGATATTCTAGCCCCGGAGAGTCCCCGCTATCCCGCCGCCGATGAACCCCAGGATCCCGTGTGCCAGGAACAGGACGACCATCAGCATAAGCCCGACAAACAATGCCGTGAAGAACCCCAGCCCTCCCAGAAGCGCCGTACCCCCGACGAGGGCGATCAGCACCACGATGATTCCCCCGAGTACGCCCGAGATAAGCCCGGCAATGGCAGCGTTCCAGGGGCCGCCCCGGGCGATATAGCCGGCGACGAATCCTCCGACGAGCGGTCCCACCACGGGGACGAAGAGATCGACGACGATCATCAGGATCCAGCCCGCAATTACGCCAATCCAGAAATTACCCCCATAAGAATCCCCCATATCGGCTTCACCGCCTCTGGATACTCCAAATGTCTATATAAAGGTTATCGCCGGGCGGATCGTGCTGCAGATGAACACGGTGCCGGTATCCTGTGATGGGGGTATCCCCCATCCTCCGGGATTCGGGGGATTGGCGGGGTCGTCCGTATCCGCGAGCGGCAGACGTGCCGCGGAGCTCCGGGCGAGGCGTCGCCCGGGCTCCTCCGCCCCGTATCACTTCCTCTTGCCCGACGACGACCCGCCGTTCAGGGACCGCACGTACCGGCGGATCCGGGGCAGGTTCTGCTCCCAGCGGGCCCGCAGGATGGGGACCGCGTACGGGATATGGTGCGGGAGGATCGCCGTTCCCATGAGCGTCTTGTAGAAGATGGTCTTCTCGTGCCCGATGACGAGGTTCTCCCGCCGGAGGATCGCATCCAGGAGTTCCTCCACGCTCTCGGTGTAGGCACAGGTGACGACGCCGCCCAGTTCGTGCAGCAGGTGACCGTCGGTCCCCCCGGTCCGCCCGAGACGGTTTCTCTCGGCAATCTGCAGGGCTTTCAGGTTGTGCGCCCACGCCATGCCGCCGCAGATCACCTCGACGGCATCGAAGCGGGAGCGGATGTCGCGGGAGAGGCATTCGCCGTCGATGCACCGCTCCACGCTCTGGCTTAAGAAGAAGTAGCCGCAGGGGTGGGCCTCAGAAACGATGCAGGAGTAGTCCTCGCGTGCATCGAGGATCTCCTGCGTGTTCAGGCGGATCGCCACGTACGGGGCGGACCTCCTGCTCCTCTCCACATGCCGCCGGTAGAACTCCTGCAGATCCGCAACGCTGTAAAAGTAGAGCAGGATGTGCGGACCGTCGTTGGCGCTGACCTCGATGCCCGGTACGACGGGCACACCGCTGTCCAGCCGTTCGGCCTCGAGAACGCCGCTGACCTGGTTGTGATCGGTGATGGCGAGCCCGATACCGAGACGGGCGGCGAGCTTCAGCGCATCCTTCACCCGCGTGGGAGAGTCGGAGTGGTTGGTGTGGAAGTGCATGTCGACCGGGAGCAGCCCCATGCGCCGCAATTTGTCGGGGAGCGGACGGGAGAAGATGACGTCCGAATGGATCTCCAAAGGCTGCTGCATGGGCACTCTCCCGGGGTACACTGAGTTATAAACAGTTCTCCTTCCTGACCATTAACTGTTCGGCACCATCGTTCGCCCGGAACGAAGCCGGCGGAGAACCGTGCCGACCCGATTTTTGCCTCGTCGCGGTGCGTGCAGCACGATGGCGGTCGGTCGGGTACAGGCGTGCGGGGCTGCATGGCTGGCAGGAATGCCGCACATCGTAGTGCGTGACGTTGCCGATGGGCAGCCCTTCGCTTTCCTGCGGCAGGAGCGTCGTTCCTGAACGGGTATGCACCGATCACGGATCCGGCGCGGATTCGATCCAGACCTGGGCGCGGGGAGTAACCGATGCTCGCTATCGGATATTCAGGTCCGATCGCTGCTGTAGGGTAGGGGAGCACCCCCTCCCTCCACCCCGCCGGTTCGATAACCTGGAGGATGCTGGTTCCTCCGATCCTGCAGGAGAAGGCAGTCCGTGCCGTACTTGTGTCGTGCCCTCACCCCGGCGGTACGATCGCGGTCGAGGCCTGCTACCTCTGGCATCCAATAGCAAAAATACCGGGCCTGGATCGGGCGTGATGTTGTGCGCTCCCAATACGACCATATCGCAGCGGCGAGGGAGAGCTGCACCGATGCCGTTCCCTTCAGCGAGGGGGCGACAATCCGGATCGAGATCCCCGATAGAAGATCCCGCAAGGGATCCGGACGGGACCGCAAGCCTCAAAATCCTGTCTCGGGAACCTCGGATCAAAGGGGGATTCAGGCCGAGGGAGCGGCCTGCACCGCCTCCGCTGGCTGTACTCTCCCCCCGAACGCCTCGCGCACCTTCTGCTCGTTCTCCTCGGTAAACGAGGTCTTTATGACGGTGCCGCGGAACTCCTGCAGCTGGGACAGCACTTTATCCGGCGTGATCTTCTTGATCAGCAGGAACACGGCGGAGTTGCCCGGCTGGATCTCCTCGCCAACCTGCCGGATGAACTTGTCGTCGATACCGTAATCGGAGAGTCTGCCCGCGAGGGCTCCGGATATGGCGCCGATGGCCAGACCGAGCAGCGGCATGAAGAAGATCAGGCCTATCAGCAGCCCCCAGAAGCTCCCGCTCAGCGCACCGCCGGCGACCAGGTCGTGGGCCTGCTTGATGTTCACCTTCCCATCCTGCTGGCGCACCACGACCACCAGGTCCTCCAGTTCTATGAGGTGCTCCTTCTGGAGATCGACCAGCTTGTCCCTGACTTTAAAGGCGGTATTCTCCTCATCGAATGCCACAACGAGTAGATCGCTCATCATGCCTCCTTCCGGACTGCACTGCCCTCCCGCTGAGCGCCGGCACGTTCCTGCAGAGTTGATCGGCGGGAAATTGCAGGCTGGATGACAGGCATGGCAATGCGGATGCCCTCTAGCGCCAGGCGGTTTATAAATGTATTGGAGCATCCACCGACGGGGAGGGAGAGCGAGCACTACCCGATGCGTATCGAGCCAGGTGTATGGCGGGCCGTACGACTGTGCCACCCCGCTCGGTGGATTTCAGGGATCGTGGGGCTCTCGGAGAGGGGAGGGACGGGGTGTCCCCTGCCCCTCCGCTGTTCCGGTCGCCGTCCAGACAGCAGCGCGAGCACCCTTCATCGCAGGATCGCCTGTGGCGGGAGGCGGCCGTCGCGATCTCGGATGCCGACCGCAGCATCCGGGACAAGGAGGGGATCATCGAAGCACGGGAGGTGCGTCTGCGATGAATTCTGGATCCGCGCGGGATTCACCGCAGGATCGCATCGGCCATGCGCCCGGAGCCTGAAGGCCGGACGAGAGCGGGTTCCCCATGGACAGTCCTGCAGGAGAACGGGTCGTCTGAACGCCTCAAAGCGTCGTCTTCCGGCCGGACAGGATCGGCGCCCGCTCGCCCGGATCCCGGAGCGGCCAAAAGCTACATTAATATTAAAATTAAATAAGGTGGAAAGGAGACCGAGATGGAAAGCAGCAAATTGTATGTTGGCAACCTTACCTATTCCGTAAACGCAGACCAGTTGAGAAAGTTATTTTCCAATTACGGTGAAGTGAAGGACGTCCGTGTCATCGAGCGCAAGGGATTCGGGTTCGTGGAGATGTCCAGCCCTGAAGAGGCGGAAAAAGCAAAAGAAGCCCTGAACGAGACCGTATTCGAGGGTCGCACCCTGCGGGTGGACGAGGCCCGTCCGCCGCAGCCGCGACGGGAATTCCGGCGATACTAGGCATTTTTTCTGGCATTCCCCCCATTCCCTTACGGAATCGGCAGGATGGTGGAGGGCCAGCCGGGCAGCGCTCCGGGATGTCTGCGTCCTCTCCACCGGAGCGCGGCGTATCGCGCCTGCATCAGACCTTTTTTGGCGCGCTTCCGCCCGCATTCCCCGATCCCATCAGATCGGCCAGCCAGCGGGTATCCTCCGAACTCTCGAGGAGGATCTTCACGACATAGGTCAGCGGCACCGCAAGAAACACGCCGAGCCAGCCCAGAACGAAGCCCCAGAAGAAGATGGAGGCGATGACGACGAAGGGGGAGAGGTTGAGCCCCCGACCCGCCATCTCGGGGAAGATGATATTCTCGCCGACTAGATTGATCAGCAGGAGGCCGGCAATCACGATGATCCCGCCGACCGGGCCCTGCTCCAGCAGAGCCAGAAGGAAGGGGGGAACCGCGGTCAGCAGGAATCCGATGTAGGGGATGAATCCCAGGACGAACGCGAGAAATCCCCAGAGCAGAGCGAAATCGACGCCCAGCAGGTATAGGAAGAGCCCAAACCCGATCCCGACGATCAGGTTGATCTGGATGCGGATGATGAGGAACCGCACGATGCCGTCGCCGGATCGGAGCAGGTGCGTCACCAGCTGGTTTCCCCGATCCCCCTCCTCCCGCATACGGTCGCGGAACCGCGGGATCTCCGCCAGAAGAAACGCCGTTGCCAGGAGGATGATGAAGAGCTCGCTGGCAACGGTCTGGAAGAGGGAGATGAGCGACGAGAGCAGTCCCACGATGGCGTCCTGGATCGCCGCATTGGACGGGATGACGGCGGACGAGTCGATCCCGGCGCCGCCCAGAGACGAACCGATCAGGGCTTCCAGCTCCAGAAACCGCTCCCGATAGATCGGGAGCCGG
>JAXDAH010000189.1:0-9984 GCA_034679905.1 Methanomicrobiales archaeon
AAAGAGAAAATGCCAAAATGCCCGATTCCTAGCCGTATTCGGAAGCATCTTAACCTTACGGTATCGCCCGAATCCTACGAATACCTCAAAAACGGTGGCTTTAACGTTTCCCGATTCGTAGATGAGGCAATCAAAGCAATGCAAAAAGGAATATCGCCTGCAATTGTCATCGTTTCTTCAAAAGGGGCTCAAAACAATGGGCTCGGAGGGATTCGAACCCCCGACCTCCGCCATGTCAAGGCGACGTCATAACCAGCTAGACCACGAGCCCATCTGAGATTGCAGCCCTAAATTATTGGTTACTGGATCATAAAATGGTTTTGCCATCCTCCCGAGGAGAGTGAGGACAGGGTAGAGGTGGGGTTGGATTATATCTTTGCAAACTTCGCCGAGAAGATGCCTTCCTTGTTGCGGATCTGGTCCATCACCTCGGACGGGACCGGCGAGTCCACGTTCAGGACCATGATCGCCTCCTCCCCGGGCTGGATCCGCCCAACCTGCATACCGGCGATGTTGATCTTATTTGCGCCGAGGATCGTGGATGCCCTGCCGATCACGCCCGGCTGGTCCAGGTGGCGCGAGACGACGACGTAGCCCTCGGGGATCATGTCCATGGTATAGCCTCCGATCGCCACGATCCGGCTGCGGCCTTTCATGAAGATTGTGCCGCTCATCGTCTCTTCCATCCGATCGGTCTTCACGCGAAGGGTGATCAGGTTCTTGAACCCGAGGGACTCCTCTGTGACAGCCTCTTTGACGGTGATCCCGCGCTCTTTGGCAATATACTCCGCGTTGATGATGTTGGAGGGCGACTGGAGGATGGGGTCCATCAGACCCTTCAGCGCGCGCCGTGTGATGAACCGGGTGTTCACCGTGGGTTGGGAGAGCTCTCCGCCGTACTCCACCTCCACAGACTGCAGCCTCCCCTCGACGATCTGGATCAGGAATCTCCCCATCTTCTCGGCGAGCTGCGCGAAGGGCTCGATCCGCTCCTGCTGCTCGGGGGGGACCATGGGGGCATTCACGGCGTACTTCGCGGGCGCTCCCTGCAGGACCGCGATGATCTCCTTTGCCACAGTGACGGCCACATTCTGCTGCGCCTCGACAGTGCTGGCACCCAGGTGCGGCGTCACGATCACCTGCTGGAGATCCAGCAGGGGGGACTTCAGGGGCGGTTCGTCCTCGAAGACATCGAGCGCCGCTCCAGCCACCTTGTTGCTCTTCACTGCCTCGCAGAGCGCTTTCTCGTCGATGATGCCGCCTCTGGCGCAGTTGATGATCCGCACGCCGTTCTTCATCATGGCGATCTTACCGGCGTCGACCAGGTGGTGCGTGTCTTTGGTCAGTGGTGTATGCACGGTGATGAAGTCGGAGACGCGGATAAGGTCGTCGAGCGGCATCAGCTTCACCCCGAGCTGGGCCGCCCGCTCCTCGCTGATGAAAGGATCGTAGGCGACGACTTGCATCCGCATGGCGTTTGCCCTTTGAGCGATCTCCCGCCCGATCCTTCCCAATCCGACGATGCCGAGCGTCTTCTCGTTCAGCTCGATCCCCATGAACTTGGAGCGCTTCCACTGCTTCTGCTTCAAGGAGGCGTTCGCCTGCGGAATGTTCCTGGCAAGCGCCAGTATCATGGCGATGGTATGCTCCGTGGCGGCGAGCGTGTTCCCTTCCGGTGCATTGACCACGGGAATGCCGCGGCGGGTGGCTGCCTCCACATCGATATTGTCCACCCCGGCTCCGGCCCGCCCGATGATTCGGAGGCGGGTGCCGGCATCGATGATCCTGCTGGTCACCGTGGTGCCGCTCCGAACCACCAGGGCATCATACTCCTTCACAATCTCCGCCAGCTGCTCCTCCGTCTGATCGGTTTTGACGTCCACATCCGCCGCTTCCTGCAGGATCGCCAGTCCCTCCTCAGCCAGGGGGTCGCAGACCAGAACTTTATACTTCAAAGGTAAAACCCCATATTCATTCTGCTCTCCTCCTAATCAGGCTTTTTACTTATGCAGACCTGCCAATGGGTGCAAACAGAGACACGACTCCTGCACGCCGACCCCCCGTCTTCGCCGCCAGTTCTCTCTCAAGGTAGAGGGACAGGTGGCAGAAGAGATCGATCGGGCACGCAAGCTGGCAGATGAGAGAATGCAAGCATCGATCGCGAGATCGAAGACAGAGCCCGGTTCTACGCCCTGCGAAGCGAGATCACGCGCCATCTTCGCGAGCTCGGGCGAGATTGGGATATCGAGCGTGCACTCAAGATCGATGCATCGCTCTTCGGGCTGGGTGGTTTTGCGCTCGGTGTTCTCCGCGACCGGAGATGGCTGGTTTTCATGGGTGCCGTGCATCTCTTCCTCCTGCAGCACGCGATCCAGGGCTGGTGTCCGCCCCTCGCTGTACTGTGCTGAAGGGGAGCAAGCATAGGGAGATCGGGAGAAGTACGCTCAAAGCAACGCGCAGCCATTTTCCGTGGTATTCCCGAGACCTCGAAAGGCGAGCGGAGGAATCGGGCGAAAAAGTCCTGCAGGCAGCCAGAATGTAGCCGGAAATTGCTGCCGTCGGCACTGGCGGACCTGTAGTAGAGGCGAGATGCCCCGTCATGGGTCCGACCGCCGGGGCGGACCCTTTCGGCAGTCATCGATTGCGACGCTGTGCGGATGACGGACAATGACAACATAGACGCTCCTTCTGTGGACGAGTGCCGTTTCTTCTCTCAAACGCGCTTCTGGAGCATGACATTCATATAGCATTGGCGATATAGAATACCTCGAGATAGCGCAATGCTCGATGGAGGAGGCGATTGGACTGCCAGATCGGCGCCCGATCGCCCTCACAAACAAATCATTAAAGCGTATGAGATGGCAAAGGGTTTTCACATGAGGGCTTTTCCGGATATCCTCTGGCTGGAGGATATAAAGAAGGAAGATATTCCCGCGGTTGGAGGCAAGGGTGCATCCCTCGGAGAGATGGCCTCCATTGATCTTCCAGTGCCGAAGGCGTTCGTGATTACAGCGTCCGCCTTCCGGAACTTTCTGATCGAGACAGGCATCGAAGACAGGCTCTTTTTGGAGCTGGACAACCTCGATGTGGAGGACAGCGCCGCGCTCGAGAAAGCCTCGGAGGAGGCGAAGGATCTCGTTCACAGCGTCGGGATTCCGTCGAAACTGCAGCAGGAGATCTTGAAAGCGTACAAGAAGCTCGGGAAGAACACCGTGGTGGCGGTGCGGTCGAGCGCGACCGCAGAGGATCTTCCCGGTGCCAGTTTTGCCGGTCAGCAGGAGACCTTCCTGAACGTCGTCGGGGACGAGGAACTCTTGAAAGCGGTCCAGAAGTGCTGGGCATCCCTGTACGGCGGGCGCGCCATCTACTACCGGGCTCGGCAGGGATTTGACGACCGGAGCGTAAACATCGCTGTTGTCGTCCAGGAGCTGGTAAACTCGGAAAAGTCCGGGGTGATGTTCACCTCACACCCCATCACTGGAGAGCCCCTGACCATCATCGAAGGTTCCTGGGGTCTGGGGGAGGCGGTGGTCTCCGGGACGGTCTCGCCGGACAAGTACGTCTTCGACCAGAGGACCCAGCGCGTCGTGGACCGGCTGATCGCAGATAAAACTGTCGAAATCGTCCCGGATGGCAAAAAGGGGACAAAGATCGTGGAAGTTCCAGAAAATCGCCGGAATGCGCCAGTGCTCTCCGAAGATGAGGTCGCACGACTCGCCATGTATGGCAAGATCGCCGAGGATCACTACGGAGTGCCGCAGGACGTTGAGTGGGGCATCGTCGGGGATACGATCTACATCCTCCAATCCCGCCCGATCACGACCATTCGCGGCGAGACAGCGAGCACGGCAGGCCGAGAGGCATCCTCGGGGAAGATCCTGGTCGAGGGCCAGGGGGCATCCCCGGGGATCGGCAGCGGCAGCGTCGTCATCGTGCAGGATGCCAGGGAATCTGGAAAAGTGAAGGAGGGGGATATCCTGGTCGCCCGCATGACCAACCCGGATATGGTCCCGGCCATGCGGAAGGTGGCGGCAATCGTCACCGACGAGGGGGGCATGACCTGCCATGCGGCAATCGTCTCGCGGGAGCTGGGCACGCCGGCGGTCGTCGGCACCAGGAAAGCGACATCGGTACTCACCCCTGGGCAGGTGGTGACGGTGGATGGAGAGAAGGGTCTGGTATACGAGGGGCTGCTGGAGAGCGTCAGGGAGAAACCTGCAGAGGTGCAGGCTGCCGTCTCGTCCGCGCCGATCATCACCGCAACACTCGTCAAGGTGAACGTCTCACTCCCCGAGGCGGCGAAGCGGGCTGCCGCCACCGGTGCGGATGGCGTCGGGCTCCTCCGAATCGAACACCTCATCCTGGGGCTGAACAAGACGCCGAGCTGGTATATCCGGCACAAGAAGGAGGAGGAGTTCATCGGAGAACTCTATACGGGGATCAAGACTGTTCTGGACGCTTTCGCGGGAAGATCCGTCTGGGTGCGTACCCTGGATGCCCCGACCGACGAATTCCGGAACATGCTGGGTGGGGAGGACGAGCCTCACGAGCACAACCCTATGCTCGGCTGGAGGGGGATCCGCAGGGATATCCGCAGCAAGGACCAGTTCCGGCTCCAGGTGGAGGCGTTCAAGCGCCTCTGGAAGGAGGGGTACTCCAACCTGGGGATCATGTTTCCCATGGTGAGCCACCCCGACGAGTTCGTGCAGGCACGGGAGTACATGCGGGAGTTCGGGGTGGATACGGATGCGGCAACCCTCGGGATCATGATCGAGATTCCGAGCTGCGCCCTCCTGATCGAGGAGTTCATCAAGGCCGGCATTGACTTCGCATCCTTTGGCACGAACGACCTGATCCAGTATACGCTCGCTATCGACCGCAACAACGAGAATGTGGCGGATATGTACTACCCCAAGCATCCCGCCGTGCTGACCCTGATTCACGACGCTATACAGACCTGCCGCAGGTACGGGGTGGAGTGCTCCATCTGCGGCCAGGCCGGCTCGGATCCGGAGATGGCGCAGTGGCTGGTGGAGCACGGCATCACCAGTATCTCCGCCAACATCGATGCCATCCCGAAGATCCGGGAGCGGGTCGCCCGAACCGAAAAGCGCATCATCCTGGATAGTGCGAGACGGAATGCGTAAGACAGGCTGTTCGGAGGAGGAGATCCTCTCTTTTCTAGCATGCAGAAGGGGGGAGGATACGCCGTACGAGCGTATACTCTCCTCCATGTGCACCCGCCCGCATCCGATTGCCGTCAGAGCGCACGCCCTCTTCATGGGCGCCAACCTGGGCGACCCAGGGCTTTACCAGGGCACCGCGGAGATCGAAAGGCTGCTGGTGGAGAGACTCGGCACTCTCCTCCACCACCCCGCTGCTTACGGCTATGCCACTTCCGGCGGGACCGAGTCTAACATCCAGGCGCTGCGCATCGCCAAGAAGCAGAAGAACGTACCGCGCCCCAACGTGGTCGTCCCGGAGTCAGTGCACTTCTCCTTCGAGAAGGCGTGCGACATGCTCTGTATGGAGGTGCGGACCGTGCCCCTGAGCAAGAAGTACTGCATGGACACCGACGCCGTGCTGGAGAAGATCGATGTCAACACGGTCGCCATGGTCGGGGTTGCCGGTACCACCGAATACGGGACGGTGGATCCGATCCGCGTACTGTCGGAGATCGCTCGGGACGAGGAGATCTTCCTGCACGTGGATGCCGCTTTCGGAGGTCTCGTCCTCCCGTTCCTATCCCCTCCACTCCCGTTCGACTTTGCGCTCCCGGGAGTATCGAGCATATCGGTGGACCCGCACAAGATGGGGATGAGCACCATCCCCGCTGGATGCCTGCTGGTGCGGGATGCGTCCATGCTTGAGACACTCAACATCCGCACGCCCTACCTCTCGGTGAAGCAGGAGTTCACTCTCACCGGAACCCGTTCCGGCGGGGCAGTTGCCGGAGCGCTCGCCGTGCTCGATCATCTGGGCATGGAGGGGCTGCAGGCGATCGTCGAAGGATGCATGAAGAACACCCGCCGCCTCATCGAGGGGATGGAGACCTTCGGTCTTCCTGTCGTGGTGAAGCCGGACGTGAACGTGGCGACGTTCGTCTGCAACCGCGTCCCGGAGGACTGGAAGGTCTCCTGGACCCGACGGGGACATCTGCGGATCGTCTGCATGCCCCACGTCCACAGGGGTATCGTTGAGGCGTTCCTGAAAGATATCGGTGAGATGTATGCTTGAGAGACTGATAGAATCCCTCGACCACTGTCCGCTGGTCCTGCGGGGAGACTACAATTACTTCATCCACCCCCTCACGGATGGCGTCCCCTGCGTAGATGCCGCCCTCCTCCGCGATGCCGCCTGCAGCATGATCCGGGTGCTCGACCTGGAGGGTGTGAACCTGATTGTCGTTGCCGAGGCGATGGGGATCCACCTGGGAACCGCGCTGTCGATGATGACGGATATCCCCTTCACCATCGTTCGCAAACGGAAGTACGATCTGCCGGGCGAGATCGCCATTCACCAGACCACGGGATACTCAAAAGGAGAACTCTACCTGAACGGTGTTGGCACGGGCGACCGCGTGGTGATCGTGGATGACGTGATCAGCACGGGAGGGACCCTGCGGTCTCTGGTGCAGGCGATAGAGAGCTCCGGTGCCGAACTCCAGGATATCTGCGTGGTGTTCCAGCGGGGTGCACCCGATATCGGGAGGCCCTACAAACCCCTTTTGACAATCGAGGTCCTGAAGGATCGGGTGCGTGTGCTTGATCGATACTTCTGATCTCGTCTCGCGGCTGAAGGCACAGAAAGCCCGGAGGGTGGCGCTGCAGTTTCCGGCCGGGCTGAAACGGAAGGCATTCCCGATCGCCCGGACCCTGAAGCAGGCGGGCTTCGAGGTGATCGTGAGCGGCGATCCCTGTTACGGGGCATGCGATCTGGCCGAAGGCGCGGCAGTGTTGGCGGATGTCCTGGTGCACTTCGGGCATGCGCCCCTCGGGAAGGCCGAAGAAGGTATAATCTACGAGGTCTACTCCTGCGATTTCGACGTGACGGTGCTCGAGGTCGCGATACCCCTGCTCTCCCAGAAAAGGATCGGTCTGGTGACGACCGTCCAGCATGTCCATCTGCTGGAGGCGATGGCGGCGGTCCTCGCGCGGGCAGAGATAGGGGCCGTGATCGCTCCCGGGGGAGGCCGCACGCCGATTCCGGGGCAGGTTCTGGGGTGCTCGTTCGAGGCAGCGCGGGCGACGGGCGCGACCGAGATCCTCTTTGTCGGAACCGGCCTCTTCCACCCCATCGGTATCCAGCTGGCAACGGGTGCGCGCGTGGTCGCCCTGGATCCCTACAGCGGTGAGGCCCGGATCGTGGATGCCTCGAGGCTCCTGCGGAAGCGGTTCGCCGTCCTGGAGAAGGCGAGGGCGGCAGAGAGTTTTGGCGTGATCCTCTCCACGAAGAGCGGACAACAGCGCTGCGAACTGGCCCGACGGCTCGCGGACCTCTCGGACAGGGCGGTGATCGTGGCCATGGGGGAGGTCACGCCGGATGAACTGCTCAACCTCGGGTTCGATGCCTATGTGAACACCGCCTGCCCCCGGCTCGCCTACGACGACCAGATTCGCTGGCCGGTGCCGGTCCTGAGCCCGCAGGAGTTCGAGATCCTCTGTGGAATCCGTTCGTTCGACGATTACCAGATAGACGCATTCTGCTGATGCGAACGAGGGCAACGGCTGTGCTGCTGGTAAGGATCTCCGCTGTATAGGGCGATCCGCTCCAGCGGAAGTTATCGGTTAAAAGAAGAGGTTCAGTGGAGAGGCTCTGCATCCTTCTCCAGAGCCAGGGCCTCCAGCACATCCGCACCCCCGAGCGTGGGATAAAAGACAATTTTGAAGGCCGTCTTCAAGTTTCCGACCCGGAGGTAGTTTTTCACCGTCCCGAAGAGGCAGATCAGGGCGAAGAAGAGCAGAGCCCCGCCGATCAGGAGCAGGTTGATGTTGAGGCGGTAGGCGGTCCCCGCCAGGTAGGTGATCGCGAAGGCCGGCAGGAACGCCGCGACGGCGATCGGATCGAAGCCGGGAACGTGGTGGAGGAGGTCTTTATACATGCCTGTAGGATAGGATTGCCGTCATTATAACATTATCAAAATATTTCTCGATTAATACAATTGAAAACAGGCTGACCACAACCTGTTAGTTCTACGGAGCGCTTCTGAGACGCCGTTTTTACTCTGGCCGCTGGCGGTTCTCGTCCGTTCGGACCATTTTCACAGTGTCGATCGAAAGAGGGCAGAGCCGATTGCTCGCGAACTCCTGTGTTTCGAAGACGTATTGGATTACAGATCGATGGCGCCCAGATCCGGAATCTTCCGAAAGACTCTTTGAATGACGATCCGGATAAGGGGTTCCGATCGGAAGGCCGGGGATTCAGCTCCAGAATCGATGTCGTCCCGTAACGGTGAAAGAACCGGTGTATCCTCCCCTATTAGTTCCGTGGGCAGCGGTAGTTCGCGTCATGCCGGCATCGCAGATCGCGTCGAACCCCCCGCACCCGATATTGTGGCGCTCCCGACGCTGCGGAGTATTATTGCAGGTGGCGGGAATAAAGTCACACAGACCTTCTTTCCAGATTATCGCCCTGGCGAGATGGAAGGGAGAGCTGCACCTCCGCTTGACCTCCTCCCTTCGAGCAGGATTGGCCTTGATCACGTCTGTGTATGCAAGGATATGCGACTATCAGCCATCGGGCATTCCGTGCCGAGCCCGGTCTCCTGTCATGGTCTGGGCAGGGAGGGCTATCGCTGACAGTGCCCAGAATCGATCCCACCTGGAGAAGAGTCCCGTACCGGGGATAGACACATTCATTTCTTGAGCCTCTCTGCTCGCCTCTCAGGCCCGCATCCGTGTTCTGCGCGGCGCGGTACGCAGTCTACCATCATGCAGGGAATGGGATAGAAAACCTTCACCCTATCCGCCAGCGAACCGTTGGGAGTCTGAATCGATGGGTCCTGCCCGAAGGGAGGGGAGTACCGCCCCTGCAATGAGAAACGGCAGCGTACGCACTCCGGGACCTCCTCTAGATGCCTCTCCGAATGGGTGGAATGTTAATGGGGTGGCGGGTCAAACCTATACTGATACGCCAGCGCATATCAGCTTGCGCCGGCTGCATCGATCATGAAGCTGCGACAGCTGGAGATGTCACTTGAGGCGATCGAGCCCATCACGGATCCCCGCGCGGAGCTGGAGCAGTATGGAACACCGGCGCCCCTCGCCGCTCGCCTCCTCTTTCACGCCCGCATGAACGGCGACATCGAAGGGAGGCGCGTGCTCGACCTGGGATGCGGCACGGGCATCCTCGCCTGCGGGGCGGCCCTGCTCTCGGCGTTCGCGGTAGTGGGCGTGGACATCGATCCACGGGCGATCGAGGCGGCCCGCAGGAATGCCGCATGCCTGGGATTGAATGTGGAGTTCCACGTGTCCGACGTCGCAACGCTGGATCGGGCTCGTTGCGGCAGATTTGATACCGTGGTAATGAACCCGCCGTTCGGGGCGCAAAGACGGCACGCAGATCGGCCGTTCATCGATCGGGCGCTCGCCCTCGGAAAGGTGGTGTACGGCATCTTTAACGCAGGTTCACGCCGGTTCATCGCCGACTACGTTCGGGGGAGGGCGGAGATCGGGGAGGTCATCGTGTCTCCCCTGCCCATGAGGCGCACATTTCCCCATCATCGTCGGGATCGTATGGATATCTCCGTCGAGATCATCGTTCTGAGGCGAATCGATGATGGATCGTGAGATGCGCGGCGTGATGGGATTATCCGCGGCCCACCTCGTCATCGATCTCTACTCCCCCGTGCTGCCGGCAGTGCTCCCCCTGCTCATCGCAGACCACGGCTACTCCTACCTCCTGGGGGGACTCCTCGTGGCGACCTACAATCTCACGTCGTCGATGGCACAGCCCCCCATGGGCTGGCTCTTCGATCGCCGTGGA
>JAXDAH010000190.1:0-8851 GCA_034679905.1 Methanomicrobiales archaeon
TTCATCTACCTGCTCCTGCGGGGGTACCGGCGATGATCCTGACTGTTAACGACCTCCGCTTCTTCTACAACCACCACGAGGTGCTGCGGGAGATCGCGTTCGCCATCGAGCCGGGCCAGGTCGTCGCCGTGCTCGGGCCGAATGGCGTCGGGAAGACGACGATGCTGAAGTGCCTCAACCGCATCCTCCGCCCGAAGAGCGGGGCCGTCTACCTCGACGGCGAGAACCTGCTCGCCCTCGACACGATGGAGATCGCACGCCGGGTCGGCTACGTCCCCCAGCGTGTGGAGAGCGGGCGGCTGACCGCCTTCGATGCCGTCCTCCTGGGGCGGCGGCCGCACATCGGCTGGGACCTCTCGGACCGCGATCTGGCCATCGTCGACGCCGTCTTCCGCCGGCTCGCGATGGACCACCTCCGCCTCGCCTACATCGACGAGATGAGCGGGGGGGAGCTCCAGAAGGTCGCCATCGCCCGGGCGCTCGTGCAGGAGCCCAAGGTCCTGCTCCTCGACGAACCGACGAGCAACCTGGACCTGAAGAACCAGGTGGACATTCTCGCCACCATCGTCCAGATCGTCCGCCAGCACGGGATCGCGGCGGTGATGACGATGCACGACCTCAACCAGGCGCTCCGCTTTGCCGACCGCTTCATCTTCATGAAGGACGGCACCATTCACCTCCACGGCGGCCAGGAGGAGATAACACCCGATGTCATCGAGGAGGTGTACGGCCTCCCGGTGATCATCGGCGAGCTCGGGGGCGTGCGGTGCGTCGTACCCGACCGCTGTCCCGCGGAATGAACAGAGGAACAGGAAGGGATGGTAATGGAACGCAACAGTTCAGAGCGTTATCCCTCGTTCGACGAGGCGGTCAGGTTTCACGGACATGCATGCCCCGGGCTTGCCAGCGGCTACCGCGTCGCGATCGCCGCGATGCAGGCTCTCGGGGTGGCCCGACCCTACGACGAGGAGCTGGTCTGTATCGCGGAGACCGACGCCTGCGGCGTGGACGCGATCCAGCTGGTCTGCGGCTGCACCGCCGGCAAGGGCAACCTGGTCGTGAAGGACTACGGAAAACACGTCTTCACGGTCATCAGCCGCGAGAGCGGAAGAGCGGTGCGGGTGCTGGTCCGCAACGCCGACATCCCCGAGCGGTCGGAGATGGATGCGCTGCGCGGCAAGGTCTTCTCGGGCGGGGCAACCGCCGCAGAGCGGGAGCGGTTCCAGGCGCTGATGCGAGCGGCGACGGAGCGGATCCTCGCGCTGCCCCAGGATGAAGTCGTGGCGGTGCGGGAAGCCCGCGTCGATCCGCCCTCGCCAGCGCGGATCTTCGCGTCGGTTGCCTGCGCCTGCTGCGGTGAAGCGGTCGCCGACGCCAAAGCCCGCACCCTCGGCGGGGCCCGGGTCTGCATACCCTGTTACGAGGCCCGCATATCCCCGCAGCGGTGATCGGCGGCACCCCGATCCCCACCGCTGCGGTCAACCGCTATCCCGGCCCCTCCATCCTTCCGCGGCACCGATCGCGCAGCCTATGCGACGGTTATGCCGTCACCCGCCCGCAGGCAGGGTGAAATAGAAGGTCGAGCCCGCCCCGGGCGTCGACTCCACCCAGATGGTGCCGCCGTGGCGCTCCACGATCCGCTTGCAGATCGCGAGCCCGATGCCGGTCCCGGGGTACTCCTCGTGCCCGTGCAGCCGCTGGAAGATGACGAAAATCTTCTCCAGGTACTCCGGCTCGATACCGATACCCGTGTCCCGAATCGAGAATCGCACAGAAGTGCCGCTGCGCTGTGCGGTGATGTGCACGTGCAGAGGCTCCTCTCCCCGAAATGTGATCGCGTTGCCGATCAGGTTCAAGAAGACCTGCTGGAGCTGGGAGGCATCGGCGATCACGGGCGGCAGGGAGCCCACCGTGATGGACGCGCCGCTCTCCTCGATCTTCGTGCGCAGGTCGGCGAGGGCGGTCTCCAGCACCGCAGAGGGGTCCGTCACCTTCATCTCGCTCCCCTTCCGGGTGACGCGGGAGTATTCGAGCAGGTCGCTCACCAGCGCCTGCATCCGTTTGCCGGCCGTGACGATGTACTGGATGTACTCGTCGGCATCCGGGCCCAGCTGCCCACCGTAGCGGCGCTCCAGCAGCTGCGCAAAGGAGACGATCGTCCGCAGCGGCTCCTGCAGGTCGTGGCTGGAGACATACGCGAACCGTTCCAGGTCCTCGTTGGACCGCTCGAGGTTCTCCGCGTACTCCTTCAGCTCCTTGATGTACTGTGCCTTGGCCTCCTCCGCCTGCTTCCGCTCGGTGATCTCCCGGAAGACCACCTGCACCGCGGGCTGGTTATTGATGGCGATCCGCGTTCCCCGCCCCTCGACCCAGACGGGAGTCCCGTCGATCCGCAGGATCCGGCACTCGTTCAACGGCGACTGCCCTTCCGCGGGACTCTGGCATTCTCGGATGCCGGCACAGAGATCGGGGTGGAGAATGTCGGCGCTTCTCCTCCCCAGGACATCCCCGGCGCAGGATCCGCCCAGAACCCGCAGGGCGCTGGGATTGACGTAGATGATCCTCCCCTGCTGGTGAATGAGAATGCCGTTCGGGGACATCTCAACGAGAGTGCGGTACTTCTCCTCGTTCTCGCGAAGCGCATTCTCGGCTTGTTTGCGAGCCGAATCGTCGTAGATGTAGCCGGTCGTCTCTATCAGCTTGCCGGCGGCATCGTAGTGCCCGATGGCATTCTCGATGGCATAGATGGTGGAGCCGTCTCGCCGCCTCCGGAGACTCCCGTAGTTCTCCAGCCTCCCCTCCTGCCGGAGCCGCTCCGTGAAATGAATGCCTTCCTCCGCCGAGGGGAACGTCTCCAGGATATCGGTGTTCAGGGCCTCCGGGATCGAGCGGAAGCCGAAGATGCGGATGAACGCCGCGTTGCAGGCGATGATGCGGCCATCCGGGGCCGTCACCACGTTGCCGGTGAGATCCTCGTCGAAGAGGCGGCGGTACTTCTCCTGGCTCTCCCGCAGGGCATCCCGCATCCGCTTGCGGTGAGCGTCGTGCCGGGCTGTGGTCCGGAGGCGGTGGAGGGGGTGCTCGCCGCTATCCATACGGCGCCCCCGTGGGAAGACGGGCGACCGCTCCCGCAGCCACGCCTGCAGCTCTTCCCGCGAACAAACGCAACTCCTTGATCGGCGGAGGAGGCATCCTTACCGGATGGCAGCCAACGGCAGGAGAGCGCAGTGCGCTCCAGAAAGACAACGGATTGATTAAAGGAATCACCAGCCACCCTCCGTTACGGAAGAGACATATTGTCAACCTATTATTTAATGTTTGCATTGGCTTTTAACTGAACATAAATAGAATATCCCACTAAAAAATAACTTTATAATGTATATTTATTGATGAAAATAATTCAGAACAGTTCTTGAATAGAAGGAAATTTTTTAATAATGCTCTTGCATAGCCAAATTTCGAGTGTTTTATCCTTTTTTTACGTATTGCTGTTCCCGCGTAACGTATTGCCGTTTTTTAAATGAAAAAATGATTTGCCCCTCTCGATCCGGAACGGCTCCGAGGGCGGGGCCCGGTGCGGATGGGGGGCGCCGGTCCCCGCTCCAGGAGACGTAGTAGGCATGCGCGTGCCCCCCGGGCCGCGGAGGAGCCCTGCGATGCCGTCGAGGGGCGAGAGAGGGGAGGGGACGAAGAGAGACGAGCAGTCCCCGCGTCTCCAGCGGGACATCGGGCTGAGCATCTTGGGACGGGAGTCGGGGGCATCGCGGGATCCGGGGTCGTCGACCTGCCGTCGATCGCGGGCCTGGTTGCCGGGCCCGTGTTCATGCCATCGTCTGCACCGGGCTCGTCATCACGGTGCTCGCCCTCCCCTGCTCCGAGCCCGGTACAGCGTTCCCGATCACCGGCGAATCCCCTCCACCTGCCGCACGAGAAGGAGGTCTGCCAGCACGACATCGGCGGTTACGGTGCGACGCACTCACCTGTGCACGGAAGAGAGGGTGAGGGCTCGCAGGACCTCTCCACAGCCCTTTACGCGGCTGGCAGGGTGAAGTGAAATGTCGATCCCTGACCGGGCTCCGACTCCACCCAGACGCGTCCGCCATGCCGCTCCACGATCCGTTTCACGATGGCGAGCCCGATGCCGGTACCGGGGTACTGCTCCCGCCCGTGCAGGCGCTGGAAGATGACGAAGATCCGCTCGAAGTAGCGGGGCTCGATCCCGATGCCGTTGTCCTGCACCGAGAACCGCACCATCCTCTCCTGCCTTCGGGCCGATACGTGGATGACAGAGGGAACGTCGGGTTTGCGGAACTTGACCGCGTTGCTGATCAGGTTCTGGAAGACCTGGCCGAGCTGGACGGCATCGGCCAGGACGGGGGCGAGCGGATCGTGCTTGACGGTAACGCCCTGCTCCACGAGGGTGGTCTGCAGGCTCTCCAGCACACCCTGGAGCACGCCCTCCGGATCCGTCCGCGCGAGGGTCGCCCCGCGGGTGGTCACCCGCGAGAACTCCAGCAGGTCGTCGATCAACGCCTGCATCCGTTTTCCCGCATCCACGACGAAGCGGATGTACTCGTCCGCATCCGCATCCAGGCGTCCTGCATAGCGCTTCTCCAGCAGCTGGGAGAAGACCACGATCGTCCGCAGCGGCTCCTGCAGGTCGTGGGAGGCGGCGTAGGCGAACCGCTCCAGGTCCTCGTTGGACCGCTTGAGGTTATCCGCGTACTCCTTCAGGGCATCCTCCGACCGCCGGCGCTCCGTGATGTCCTGCAGGATCTCCACGGCACCGCTGATACGCCCCTCCGCATCGCGGAGCGGGGACGCGGTGAAGAAGAGCCAGGTGCCGCCCCGCATCTGCGGGAAGAAGTCGGTCGCCTCGTAGGCGTCGCTGACCAGGGCGGAGGGTGCATACTTCCCCGCGTACCACACGGAGATCTGGTCGATGGCCTGGTCGACGATGAGATCCGCCAGTGTCGGGCGCTCTTCGGCGTAGAAGGCCTTCCAGGCGAGCGGCCGCCCCAGCACCTCGTCTGCCGGTATGCCGCTGTACTCCGCCAGCGCGCGGTTCCAGGAGACGATCCGGTGGTTGCGGTCGATGACGAACGTCGGAACCGGCGACCCCTCCACGACCGCCCGGAATCGCTCGCCCCCCAGGCCGCCCTCTCCCCCGTTCCGGCCCATGGATCCCCGCCTGCAGGCCTCCGCCAGCTCGTCGGCCAGCTGCCGGATCCGCGACTGCAGGGCGGGCGCATCCATCGGCTCCTCGAGTAGCGACTGTATTCTGCGCCGGATGGCTTCGGACTCTTCTTCCAGGCTCCTGTCGTGCATCGGACCGTCCTCACGGTGATCGGGGAGATCTCCCGGAAGACGACTACCGCTCCGATGCGGTAAATACATTTTGAGCTGCCGTCGCTCCTCCGGTATCGGGACGCTGCGTGCCGACGGCCGGTGCGGCGATCTCCCCTCCGTTTTCCGCCTCTCAGGAACCCGGAGCCCCCGTCCCCACCAACCCCGGTGCCGGCAGCCCGTCGCCGGCGTCACCGCCGCATCGCTTCCGCCCGCATCTCCCCGGGCATCAGCTCGATCGCATACCGCAGCGCCGTCCTGGGCATCCGCTGGCGGTGCTTCAGGACGTAGTCGAAGACCTCGGCCTGCCGCGTGCGGCTCTCCTCTTTTAAGAGCCAGCCGTATCCCTTCTGGACCATGTCGTCCCCGTCCGTCAGCAGGATATCGCAGATCTCAAACGCCTCCTCCAGGAACTGCCCCCTCTTCGCCGGGACGATGAGCGTGACCGCAGACGCCCGCCGCAACCAGCGGTTCTCCGATCGGGCCCACCGCTTCAGTTCCGCCACCTGCTCCGGGAACTCCAGGATCAGGTCCCCGACGGCGTGGTTGCAGAACCCGTCGCACTTGGCCCAGTTATTGACATAGGCATCGATCCAGCGCTCGAAGATCGGCAGATCCTCAGGGCTAACGAACCGATGGAACTGCATCCCCCAGAAGCTGACCACGAACGCCTCCTCGGTGTAGTCGGAGCGGTAGAGCTCCTCGCAGAGCGCGAAGATCTCGCTCTTCTCCTTCTGCTGCACCTCTTCCCAGTAGCGCTTCGCAATCTTCCCGACCGTTCCCGTCTTCACGCCGTAGCAGCGGACGGGCTCCTTGAAGAACCGCGAGAAGCTGCTCTTCGTCTTCTCGTCGGCGTTCGCCTCCAGCTCCCGCCGGATCCGCTCCACGATGCCGCTCATGCGACCTCGCCGAGGATCGCCACGTAGTTCTTCCCGTACTTCCGGGCGCACGCCGGGCAGGTCGTATACCACATGTACCACGTGCGGATGGCAAGATCCCTGCTCCTGGCATCGTCCTCGAAGTCCCGGCACCAGCGGGCGGTATCCGAATAGGGGCCTTCGTACACCCGGCAGTAGAACTTCCCGCTCAAAAGAACGTTCTCCGCACCCGGGATCTCGCGGTCGACGGCAAGGTAAACGTCCATACTCCACGGGGACGTGTGGTCCGAGAGGCAGAGCCGGTCCGGCATGGCGGCGCCTGTGCTTCGCACCTTGGCATCCAGCCGCCGCATCACCGCCCCGAAGTTGATCGGCATATGCAAGACCGTGAGCACGCGGTCGCGGATGAACCGTTTGCCCTCCCAGGCGAGGAGCGTTCCGTCCCAGGGCGCGGGTTCGAATGGCGGGCAGCACTGCAATTCCATCAAAATCGGATCCTCCGCATCCGGTTCACCCGACGGCATGAAAAGGGTTCTCAAATGCATCCAGGGGATCGCCGCAGTCTCGGATCCGCACTCGCGGGCACCCCTTCGCGGCACACCGGTAGTAGCCCCTCCCTCCGCGTAGGGGTCGCCCGCCGATTCCGGTCCGACCGATCCCCCATAGCCCCGCTCGCGACAACCCAAAAGAAGAAATACGGATGCAGCACTACTATTGGGACGAGTGGCACGCGCTACGGCGTGCCGCGTGAGAGGTGTCTAGATGAAGAAAGGTTTTGTCACGGATATCGAGAAGGAGACCGTAAAGAACACCGACTTTCGCCGGGTGCTCTACACCAGCACCTTCAGCCAGCTGGTGCTGATGAGCCTCAAGCCGGGCGAGGAGATCGGCATGGAGACGCACGACGACGTGGACCAGTTCTTCCGCTTCGAGCAGGGCGAGGGCATCGTCGAGATCGACGGCGTGAAGCACAAGGTAAAGGACGGCAGCGCCGTCGTGGTCCCCAACGGGGCCCGGCACAACGTCACCAACACGTCCAAGACCGAGGACCTGCGGCTCTACACGATCTACTCGCCTCCCGAGCACCAGGACAAGGTGGTGCGCAGGACCAAGAAAGAGGCAGAGGAGAGAGAAGAGCACTTCGACGGCAAGACGACGGAGTAGAACGGAGGAGCGGTCCCTCCCGCTGTTTTTCTTTCCTGCCTGTTCGGCTCGTTCATGGCCCTTTCGGGCCCGATCCAGCCTGTGCCTCTCGGACAATCGCCATCGTCGCCTCGAAATCCCGCATGCGGGCGAAGTCGGGCGTGGTGAAGACCAGGCGGTAGCCGTCGGGATCCCGCACCGCGAGTTCGCGGGTGTTCCAGGGGCGATCGACCGGCCCTTCGACGATATCGGCCCCGGCCCGCACAATCCGTGCGGCAAAGGCGTCGAACTCGGCGATGCGGTCGACGGGCTCGACGGAGAACGCAAGCGTGATGGCGACGCCGAGGCCCGCCTCCGCCGCATCGGGGAGGCGGCGGGGCGCCAGCAGGATGTCCTGGTGCTTCAGGCGCCGCAGGTGCGCCAGGCAGGGGCGACCGGCATCGTCCTGCATCCGGTATACCAGTTTGAAATCCAGGATGCGGGTGTACCAGTCCACGGACGCGGCGATATCCCGCACCTCGAGCGTGGGGAACAGCGCCATCGGGTAGATCGCTTCCATGGTAATGTACTAATCTCCTCAACAGGCATAGGATCTCCGTGCAGCGATCGCCCGTTCCCATCATCTCTTGCGGTGTAGCTCCTCACCAGATCGAGGGCAGAGGATAGAGGAGCCTCTGGCTCCAGGCACAGAAACGATCCTCAAGCCGATGGGCGGCCTCCTCAAAGGGGTAGACGCATCCATGGCATGCAGTTCGAGCGCCCCTTTAAATGCAGGCATTCGTATATTCTTATGCGGTGAACGCATGGATTTCGCCGATTGCCTGAAATTTGCTACCGAAAACCCGGTTACGTTCATTGCAACGGTAGAAGGAGACCAGCCCCGCGTGCGGGCGTTCGCGATGTGGTTCGCAGACCGTACCGGCTTCTACTACCATACCGGCACGCCAAAGCGCGTCTATCGGCAGCTGCAGAAGAACCCGAAAGTGGAGCTCTGCTTCTACGCCCCCGATCCCCGGAGTGCCGGAACGATGCTGCGTGTCAGCGGGAATGTGGAGTTCCCGGAGGATAAGACCCTGGAAGAGCGGCTGTACAGGGATCGCCCCTGGGTGAAGGATCTGCTGATATCCGCCCCGAAGGGCGCCCGCGTCGCTATCTTCCGCATAGCCCACGGGGAGGCGTACTTCTGGACGATGGAGAACAATATGCGGGAGTCCGAAGCACCCCGCGTACAGTTCTGAGTCTCGGGTGCCCGCGGGAAAAATGCAGGTGGGAGCCTACCTCGCCCGTTACCATGAGAGGCAGAGAAGGCCCCACCCTCCCCTCCCGTCCGCCCTACTCGACGACGAGCGTTCCGGTCATCGTCGTGGGATGGATGTCGCAGCGGAAGAAGTATGTCCCCGGCAGCATCGGCGCTGTAAAATGGTAAGTGATTTTCGCCGGGCCGGTGATGACAGCCCCCAGAAAAACAGGATTTTCCGTAAGCT
>JAXDAH010000191.1:0-10955 GCA_034679905.1 Methanomicrobiales archaeon
GGAGCCTCGATGATGCCGATACCCCTTGTATTCTTCACCGCCGATACAGGCGTGCGGATGTCGGAGCCGCTGACAGCAGCGTCCTTGAGAATCTGAACAGCACGCTCGCAGGCGAAGAGGAACTCCACGTACCGCGCCACGTTATAGGCCAACGGGGACTGCACGAACGGGCCGTACTTGTCCCTGTACACTTTCAGGGCGGCATCCGCCTGGGGAGTACCCATACTCCCGCAGACGTTCAGGCGGGCCAGGGGCCCGACGCGATAGTATTGACCGTTTTTGAATCGGCAGAACTTCAGGTAGGACCATGGGAGGGAGTACTCTTCGATGTACTGCAGGTAATCGACTCCTGTAAAGGTGCCAATAGGGCTCCTGTCTGCCCCGACGGCCTGCACTGTCCCCTCATACGGGGAGTATGTCCCGTTGGCGGTCATTCCGATGAAAGCGGTCTCTACAGCACCGAATGTCAGATCGGTCGCATCCAGGATTCCCCGCGCGATCTCCCAGCCTTCCCTGGCGATGGCAAGACCCTGTTCTGCCATCCCGAGGAGCCGGGTTCTCTCCTCTTCCGACAGGGCCCTTGACATCCCACCGGGAACGGCATTGCTGGGATGAATGGGCTTGCCACCCACCGCCTCGGTGATCCGCTGCCCCAGTTTCCTCACCTCGATTGCCTTTTTGGCGATCTCGGGATCCCTCTTCGCCAAGCCGAGGACATTCCTCTCATTTGCGGGAGCATCGTGTCCTATCAGGAAGTCCGGGGCTGCGAGCATGAAGAAGTGCAGGGCATGGGAGTGGATGTACTGGCCGTGCAACAGAAGCTCGCGGAGTTTCCTTCCAGTAGCCGGTGGCTCTGCCCCGAAGATCTGGTCTGTGGCCTTCGCCGAGGCGAGGTGGTGCGCCGCCGGGCAGATACCGCAGATGCGGGGTGTGATTCGGGGAGCCTCTTCTACCGCGGCACCGATTAAGAACTTCTCGAAACCCCGGAGTTCCACCACGTTGAAGTGGGCGGATGCCACGCTCCCCTGCTCGTCGAGCGCGATCTTAACCTGGGCATGTCCCTCGATGCGGGTCACCGGACTGATGCTGATCTCTCTCATTGGCTCCGCTCCTTGACGAGATCCCGGATCTTGGAGATCTCCTTATCCTCCATCACCAGGCTTCCAATCGTGAACCCGTACAGGGTGTGGGCGATATCGTACATCTCCTTCTCCAGTTCTGCACGGGGCTTGTCCGTCAAGTCCGATACCCTGCGCACCATCATGTTATAGATATCCCTGCAGGGTTCCCGAAGAATGTCCAGGGATGGACCGTTGCACCCGTGACAGGGGATATTGTTGTGCGGGCAGGATGCTCCACACCTCCCGAAGGTGACCGCGCCCAGGCAGAGGTATCCCTGTCCGAGGAGGCAGTGCTCCCGATCCGGTATACCCTCATGCCGTCGCTTCAGCTGCCAGTTTGTGATGGGGCCCATCTTCCGGTCGCACTCCGAACACACGGATTTCTTGGGTAGGTACGTCTTCTCCCCGGCGACCAGGGCCGGGAGGATCTTATTCAAGTAGATCTCTTTTGGGGGACATCCTGTAATGTAGTAATCCACAGGGATAACATCCCCTACTGCGAACGCACGGTAAAGGAATGGCGGCACATCCGTCGGGATGACCCCATCTGGTTTTACTGTCTCCACCTCCTGGTATACGTACCGGAAGATCTCTTCGTTGCTGTTCAGCATGGAGAGCCCTGAGATTCCGCCGTAACAGGCACAGGTCCCCAGTGCGATGATATGCTTCGAGCGGCTGCGAATCTTCTGCAGTCGCTCCTGGTTCTCCTGGTTCCGAACGGCCCCCGTAACGAATGCCACATCGATACCTTCCGGAGGCTCCTTTACGTCCATGAGGACGGGAGAATACACGATCTCGGCGGTTTTAACAAGATCCAGCAGGGCTTCATGCAGATCCAGCACCGCGATGGAGCATCCGGAGCAGCTTGCCAGTTCCTCGATTGCTATCTTCATGCTTGTTGCCTCACTTCAGGATCAGCTTCTTCAAGCAGGCGTTGGGGCCGGTATGAACGATCTCCAGCCGGGCACGTTTGCCGGTGATCTCTTCTATGGCGCCCACCACGTAGCCATAGAGAGTCTGGCAGAGCGGTCCGCCCTGCTCCTGTCCGTTCCGTCGCAATGTCTGGCGAACGATGCAGTCATGGAAGACCAGGTAGATGAAAGAACTCCCGTTCTCCTCCTGGATGTAGGTCTTCGCATCCTCGGGTTTCCAGATCTCGAAGGTGTACTGTCCGCGGAGAATATGGGAGAGTTCCTCAAGGGCCTCCTCGATGCCGTCGATCTTGCGGAAGTACTTGGCCGTCTCGTGACCGAACTTCTTTCCGGCCCGGTATGTCACCGCGTTTGCTCCTCTGCCGGCGATCTCCTCGAGGGAGCGGATGATAAGACCGTTCAGTTTCATCAATCCATGCAGGGTGTCCTCGACGTCCTCGGCATGGGGGCGGCAACTTAGGGGGACGTCTTCGGATCGATAGACCGTATTCGTATGGAAGGTCTCGTTCATCTGCTCGATATGGCTTTCAGGCATCTCATATCACCTTGTTGAGCATCTCGCAGACCCGCATGTCCACGTAGTGCCGCTTCGAGGGGTATACCCCGCGGTGTTCCAGCGCCTGGGCCGGGCAGATCTCGTGGCAGGAGAGGCACCCCATGCAGCTTGCGGGTCGGATGGGGACCGCAACGCCATCCCGCAGCTCGTAGACATGCATGGGACAGTCCTTGACGCACAGCCCGCATCCGTTGCAGGCTTTGCTATCGACCTGAATTTCTATCAATGATCCTCACCTGTACAGGATATTTTATCTCTAAAATCTATTATCTCACAATATTAAAACTTATTGAAAATCGTTATACTTAAAACCATCCACATGCAATTAATTGTATCAACCATGATTCTCCCCCTCGCCGTTTCTGCATCGGCCGTTTGCATCACGTTACTCTACGCGTCCATCCTCGATATCAAGGATCGGAGAGTGCCATTCAGGACATGGTACCCGATGCTGGTGGTCGCCGTACCCGCAACTTCCGCATTTTACTGGATCGCTGGGGGATCTACAGGACCTCTAACGGGGTTTGTGGCCTTGGCAGCATTGGTGCTGTATGCCAACTACCTCGACAGCACAGATACAAAGAATGCATTCAATCCCGTCTTTCCCATTGTCACGCTTGCCCTTCCAGCAGTATCATGGTTTGTAGTATCCACGGAAGTGACATTGGCAGCTTTGCTGGCGTACTTGGTCATTGCCGTGGTCCTTCTGTATGTAACATATCTTGATGTTCATGAGAGATTGACGTTATTTCGGAGGCTGTACATTGTTCCAGTCATGGCCACGTTCACATTCGTCACCCTGCATTATTCTTTCCAAGGCACCTGGAGCGCAATCGGAGTGTATATCGCAATCTCTGCTCTATTTTGTGCTCTGTTCTATGCTTTCGGGGCATTGCACCTGTTTGGAGGGGCAGACGCGTGGGCGTTGATCTTACTGGGTCTCAGTGTCCCCATCTTCCCCATGCAGCCCCTTCTGGGATATCCTGTTCATAACTTTCTACCGTTCACCGTGCTCATCAACGCGGTGCTCCTGAACCTCGCAGCGCCGCTGGGTCTCTTTCTCTGGAACATCGTCCACCGTCATCGAGCGCCGCTTCCCCACCTGTTCTTCGGATACCCGGTGCCGGGCGATCGTGTGGAGCATGCATTTGGATTTGTAATGGAAGAGATTGAAGAGAAGGATACGATCATCGAACGCCGATTCATACCCGTGCGCGAACTTCTGCTGCGCATGTTCCAGGGACGGCGGACACGGTATACCAAAGATCTGCGAAACCATCCTGAGAGATATGCAGGGGAGCTGTCCCTCTACCGCAGAGCCGGCCATGTCTGGATTCTGTATGGAGTCCCCTTCATCCTGCCGATCACCGCCGGGTTCATCACCGCGGTATTTTTAGGGGATATCCTCTACTTTATGATGCAATATGCCACAGGAATCTGAGATGGAGTTGAAGTTCGTGGACGGGCTGATCCCCGTCGTTGTGCAGGATGCTAAAACCAGCGAGGTGCTCATGGTCGCCTACGCCTCCCGTGAGGCGGTCGACCGAACGATTGAGACCGGTTTTGCCCACTACTACAGTCGGAGCCGCAAAAAGCTCTGGAAGAAGGGCGAAGAGAGCGGGCACGTCCAGAGAATCGTGCGCATCCTGGTGGACTGCGACGAGGACTGCCTGCTCTATCAGGTGGAACAGCAGGGCGCTGCATGTCATACCGGGCATGCCAGCTGTTTTTTCAGGACGATCGGGGGAGAAGAGATACAGAGGGCGGTGTTTGACCCAGCGAATGTATATGCTAATAAAGGTAGATGACGCTTTATAATAAATGGTGATTTTTTATGAAAATAGTTCCGGATACCAGTGCTGTAATAGATGGACGTATAACCCAGATGATAAAAAAGGGCGAATATAAAGACGCGACAATAATCATCCCCGAAGCAGTGGTTGCCGAGCTGGAAGCGCAGGCAAACCAAGGAAGAGAGATCGGTTTCTCGGGGCTGACAGAACTGCAGGAACTCTGGAAGATGTCAACAGAGGGCATCATCCAGATGAAGTTCGTGGGTGCAAGACCGAATCTGGATCAGGTGAAGCTCGCCAGCGGCGGCGAGATCGATGCCATCATTCGGAACGCAGCAATAGAGAACGATGCCAAGTTCATCACCAGCGATATCGTCCAGGCGGAGGTGGCCAAGGCCAAAGGTCTCGACGTGACCTACCTACGGCCCCAGATCGGGGATTTCGTTCCTCTGGGAATCGACCAGTTCTTCGACGAGAACACGGTAGCGGTGTACCTGAAGGAACGGGCTCCTCCGATCGCGCGGAAAGGGACGATCAAGGAGATGCGGCTGGTCCCGATCCGGGAGGCACCGCTCAACGAGTACGAGCTGCGAGGGCTCGCGCAGGAGATCCTCGAGCGGGCCAAAAGGGATCCAGACGGCTTCATCGAGCTCGAGAAGCGGGGCATTACGGTAGTGCAGATCGGATCCATGCGCATCACCATCGCCCGAAGACCCTTCTCCGATGGCATGGAGATCACGGCGGTGCGGCCGATCGGGCACATCACCTTGGCAGATTACAATAAGGCAAACCTGATAAAAAAGGCGATCATCGGGGACAAACGCGGCATCCTGATCGCCGGACCCCCCGGTGCGGGCAAGACCACGCTGGCACAGAGCATCGCTACATTTCTCGCCGACCACAACTTCGTTGTCAAGACCATGGAGGCTCCGCGAGACCTTCAGGTCCCGGATCAAATCACCCAGTACACCCTATTGGACGGCAGCATGGCAAACACGGCGGACGTGGTGCTGCTGGTGCGCCCTGACTTCGTTATCTTCGACGAGCTGCGTAAGAACGGTGACTTCGAGGTCTTTGTCGATATGCGGCTTGCAGGCGTGGGCATGATCGGAGTCGTGCATGCCGTGGGCGCTGCCGATGCCCTCTGGAGATTCTTCGACCGCGTAGACTTCGGGGTGCTACCGCAGATCATCGACACCATCATGATCCTGAGCGAGGGAGAGATCGTCAAGATCTACAGCCTCGCCTTCACCATGAAGGTGCCGGAGGGGATGATCGGGGATATGCACCTCCGCCCGGTCATCATGGTGCGGGATCACGAGAGCGGCGAGACAGAGATCGAGATATTCAAGTACGATGGCGAGACCATCGTCATGCCAACCAGAGGCAAGGCGGCCCAGAAGGGGACCTCCGCCCGCGAGAGCGACGAGAAGTTCTCGTGGAAACTTGCGGAGAAGGAGATACAGCGCGAGATCGGGCGGTACACCGACGGCTACGTGGATGTCCGCATGCTCTCCGACACAAAAGCGGTCGTCTATATAGATGACAAGGATGTGCCGGCCGCGATCGGGAAAGGTGGCAAGAACGTCTCGGCCATCGTCAACAAACTGGGTATCGGAATCGACATCCGTCCCCGAAGCGAGGGAGAGAAATCCGAGGGAGAGGGCGACCTTCAACTGGAAGGCGGCATACGGATCCGCACCGACAAAAAACAGCTCCTGATTCTTTCGCCCGAGAACAGGGGGAAGATCGTGGATGTCTTCTCCGGGAAAGAGTATCTCTTCACGGCAACCGTGAATGAGGATGGGGAGATTCAACTTGCAAAGAACAGCACCATCGCACAGGAGATGCTGCGGCGTCACAGCAATGGGGAGATGATCCGGCTCCGTCCGGTATAAGGGGGTTAGATCGTGGCAAAAGAACTGGATTTGCGTCGCATCGAAGAGCAGTATCGGGATAGCTGGCAGGAGGCCTTCGAGGCAAATCCCGATGGCAGAGAGAAGATTTACCTGAACGTTGCATTCCCCTATCCGAGCGGCGCCATGCATGTAGGTCACGGGCGGACCTACACGGTGCCGGACGTAATAGCACGGTTCTATCGGATGCAGGGCAAGAATGTGCTCTTCCCCATGGGATTCCACGTCACAGGGACGCCGGTGATCGGGATCTCGCGGCGGATCGCACGCGGCGACGAGAAGACGCTCTGGCTCTACCGTGACCTCTACCGCGTGCCGCCGGAGATGCTGGAGCAGTTCGCGGAGCCGAGGGCTATTGTGCGGTACTTCTCCGAAGAGTACCAGCGGATCATGAGCCGCCTGGCACTCTCCATCGACTGGCGACGGCGGTTCATCACCGTCGACCCCCAGTATAGCAAGTTCATCGAATGGCAGTACAAGCACCTCCACGAGCGAGGTTGTGTTGTCCGAGGGGCGCACCCGGTGAAGTATTGCCCGCAGTGCGAGAGTCCGGTCGGGGACCACGATCTCCTGGAGGGGGACAAGGCGGAGATCGTGAAGTTCACCCTGGTGATGTTCCACTGGAAGGGTGCCCTGATACCGACGGCAACCCTCCGCCCCGAGACGATCTACGGGGTGACAAACCTCTGGGTGAACCCAAACGTAACTTACGTGCGGGCTCGGATAGATGGGCAGACCTGGATTGTAAGCCCGCAGGCGTCGGATAAACTCCGGTTGCAGGATCACGACGTGACGATTCTGGAGGAGATATCCGGCAGGGAGCTCGTCGAGGAGACCGTAATGCACCCCCTCTCTGGCGAGATTCCGATTCTTCCAGCAGACTTCGTCGATCCCGATATGGCGAGCGGCCTGGTGATGAGCGTTCCCGCCCATGCTCCCTTTGACTATATCGCCCTGCGGGATCTCCAGCAAGAAGGGCGCTATACAGAGCTCCGCCCAATCCCGCTCGTCCAGGTGGAGGGGTACGGGGAGGTGCCGGCCCGCGATGCCGTAGAGCGTGCCGGTATCAAGAACCAGCGGGATACCAGACTGGACCGCGTGACCCAGGAGGTATACAGCGCGGAGTTCAGCCGTGGAAAGATGCTGGCGAAGTACGGCGGGCTCCCGGTCCGGGAGGCGCGGGATGCGGTCATCGAGCAGATGCTCGATCTGTACTGCTCTGTGTTCATGTATGACTTCGACCTCAGTCCCGTGATCTGCCGCTGCGGTGGCAGAGCATACGTAAAGATCCTCCACGACCAATGGTTCCTGCAGTACAGCAATCCAGAATGGAAACAGTCAGTTCACGATCGACTCAACACGATGAAGCTTGTCCCTCCGGAGGTCAAGGCAGAGTTCGACAGGACCGTCGACTGGCTGAAGGACTGGGCGTGCACCCGACGAATCGGCCTCGGCACAAGGCTACCCTGGGACCCGGAGTGGATCGTAGAACCGCTCTCGGACTCCACCATGTACATGGCGTACTACACCATGGCCCACCGCATGAAGAGCCTGGATCCGACGCTACTTACCCCCGAAGTGTTCGACTATATCTTCTTCGGCACCGGCCGTCCGGATACCCTGGATGCGGCGCTCCTGGATGAGATCCGGGACGAGTTCCTCTACTGGTACCCCTACGACTTCCGGTTCTCCGCCAAGGACCTGATCTCCAACCACCTGACTTTCCAGCTCTTCCACCACCAGGCGATCTTTCCGAAGACGCTGCAGCCGCGGGGGATGGTGGTCTTCGGTATGGGTCTGCTGAACGGAGCGAAGATGTCCTCGAGCAAGGGGAACGTGGTGCTCCTCGAGGATGCCATCACGGAATTCGGGGCAGACACAGTGCGCATGTTCCTCGTCGGGAGTGCCGAACCCTGGCAGGACTTCGACTGGCGGAACGAGCTGGTCGCCTCTGTACGGAAGCAGATCGAGCGGTTCTGGAACAACGTGCAGGAGGGGATGGCAGCGGAAGCCGGCGGGCAGCATGCCCCGATCGATGCCTGGTTCCTGAGCCGGCTGCAGTCCCGCATCGAGAGGACCACCCAGGCGCTGGCGGCATTCCAGACCCGGCAGGCGCTGCAGGAGGCGTACTTCGGGATCGAGTCCGATCTGAAGTGGTACCGCCGCCGCACCGCTGCAGAAGGCGGCAGAGGGATGGTGATGCCCGAACTTTTCCGAATATGGGTGCGACTGCTCGCTCCGTTCATCCCCTATACCTGCGAGCAGCTCTGGAAGGATATGGGGGAGGAGGGATCCGTCGCCTTTGCAGACTGGCCCGTCCCCGATCCGCAACGCATCGATCGGCGGATCGAGCTCGAGGAGGAACTCCTCTCCCGCACTGTCGAGGACATCGAGTCCATCGTCAAGCTGATCCAGCTGCAGCCACGGGTGATCCACCTCTATGTGGCGCCGGCATGGAAGTGGGATATCTTCCGCACCATCGCCCGTTGTTCCGATCGGTCGCAGGGTCTGCGGGAGATCATGAAGGATGCGTCCATCCGTGCACGCGGAAAGGAGGCAACCGCTACTGCAAAACAGATCACCGCGCTCATTCACCGCCTCCCGCCGTCGATTGTAGAACAGCTGGTCGAGCAGAGGATGAATGAGAAGGAGCTCTTCGAGAGTGTTCGGGATTTCCTGGAACGGGAGTTCTCCGTCCCCGTCCGTGTTCTCACCGTCGACTCCGGGGAGCACGCGAAAGCGGAGAACGCACTTCCCTACAAGCCTGCCATCGTTATCGAGTAGGTTACCCCTCGACCCCCTTTTTCGCCCGTTTTACACGTTCTTTTGCGGTGAACCCCGTCACCTGCTCCAGATAGCGGCGGAAACGGCGGTTGGTGTCCACAATCGCGTCATCTCCGGCCTCGGGATCTGCTTCCGAGTCGATGACCAGACTTTTACCGTTCTTGCCGAGCCAGACGTCGAGCCTTTTGAGTGCGCCATAGCGGATCGTGTAGCGACCCTGAGACTCCATGGGTTCCACTCCGAAGGCATCCACGAACCCCTGGACTATTTTCTTCTCAAGATTTGCAGAATGGCCTCTCTTTACTTCGAATTCTTGCATAATGTTTTTAAGCACCTCCATCTATGTTAAGCTACGCTGAGGTGATTCTGTGAACGATATAAAAATTACTGCCCGATCTCTCACGGGTTCCGATAAATCGGTCATAATTGGGTTTCCCGGCAGCGGTCTTGTAGGCAGCATTGCTCTCTCCTATCTGGTGGAGCAGCTGGGCTTTGACCAGGTTGGGAGTGTCACGAGCAAATTTTTCCCGCCGATCGTGATGATGAACAGGGGCGTCATCAACGTACCGGTACGGATGTACGAGAAGGAGAACCTCGCCGCCATCGTCGGGGACATCCCCATCCACCCCATGATCTGCTACGAGGTGGCAAACGGTCTTCTCGACTGGCTCACGCAGTTTGATGTAAAAGAGATCGTTGCCATTGCGGGCATCGTGACAAACGAGTCGGAGAAGAGAGTGTTCGGGGTGGCCACCACAGAAGAGGTCCTCAAAACGATCGAGGACAAGACGATCATTCTCCCCATGGGGAGCATCTCCGGAATTGCCGGGAGTCTCCTCACGGAATGCAAGGTGAGGGGAATTCCAGCGATGGGGCTCCTCGGAGAATCAGCGCCCACGCCCGATCCCCGGGCTGCTGCATCCACCATAGCGGTGCTCAACATGATGTACGGCCTGGATCTGGAGACGCAGCCCCTGATCGAGCAGGCAGCCGAGATCGAAGCGGCAATGGCGCGCCTCGCAGAGCAGGTGCAGGGAACAGAGACCCTGCAGAAAAAAGAGCAATTGCCGATGTACGGGTGATTCAGATGCGTTGTGCAGCACTCACAGGAATCAATCCCACAATCATCGATGCGCTCCGAACCGGAAGGCCCCGAACGCTGGAGCTCCAGAGCGCTCATAATGTTATCACCCTGGCCGGCGAAGAACCGGGTTCGTTCGTCTTTCTTACTGCCATCGATATGGAGGACCTCTCGCCCGGCGATGTCGGCATTCTCGCCCAGATACTCTCCATCTCGGTCAGCATGCGGCGGATTGTTGTGGAGTACGCCCACTCTTCTTCGATCGAGGAACGGGAGAGAACCTCCGCGCGCGTTCAGTTGAAGTACGCGTGCCCATCCATCATCAAATCCATCCAGTCCAAAGGAATGGGAAATCCAACCGTTATCGAGGTGGTGAAGTCCGAGTGCTATCATGCAGGGTAATCCTTTTTTGCCTCAGCCTGCAAGATTTAATGAGTACGTACAACCAATATCTTCAGTTCAGGGGCTTGTGGCTTAGCCAGGATATAGCGCCGGGCTTCTAACCCGGATATCGAGGGTTCAAATCCCTCCAGGCCCGCTTTTCGATCTGCCCTCTCCATTCATACCGCAAGCCGGTATGCGCCGTCGTAAGGATAGCAAGCGATGACACGGCAATTCAGGCACAATAATTTAAACAGCACACTCCAGTGGGATCTTTAGGAGAGCGATGCGATCATAACCGGCGGCAGTCGGTACCAGGTATTATTAGAGAAGAAGCAGACCCGGTCCTGCAGGACCGGTTCTGCTTCGTCCTGATCACATGACGTTTGCC
>JAXDAH010000192.1:0-4643 GCA_034679905.1 Methanomicrobiales archaeon
AAGATCATGAGCCCCGCCAGGATTGCGATCAGGAGATCGGCGACCGCGATGATCGCGGCGCTCCGGAACAGGTTCCCTCGCTCCAGGTAGCTCCCGTAGGTGAGCAGGATGCCCATCCCCACCGAGAGGGAGAAGAACGCCTGCCCGAAGGCGGCCGCCCAGACGAGCGGATCGGCGAGACGGGATAGATCGGGCGTGAGGTAGAAAGCAATGCCGGCGGAGGCTCCGGGCTGGACGAGGGCGAAGGCGACCAGGCTCAGGAGGAGCACGAAGAGGAGCGGGATGACAATCCGCGAGATCCGTTCGATACCCTCCTGGACGCCGGACCGCACCGTGGCAAACACGATCAGGGCGGAGATCAGGAAGAAGAGGAGCGGGAGGTAGGAGCCGGTGAAGACGCCGAAGTCCAGCGGCCGCTGTATCACGAAGAAGAGCGCGTAGGCAAAGACCCAGCTGGTGATCACGAGGTAATAGCTCAAAATCAGGCTGACGATGGCGATGATGACGATGCCGGCGGGGAAGAACCTCTTCCCGATGGCCCGGAAGGCCGGGCCGACCGAGGTCTGCAGGTGGCGCCCGACAGCGAACTCGAGCATCATGAGGGGCAGGCCGAAGAGGAAGACGGATATCAGGTAGGGGACCAGGAACGCGCCGCCGCCGTTCGTCCCCACGATGTAGGGAAACCTCCAGATGTTCCCGATCCCAACAGCAGAGCCGATGCTGGCGAGGATGAACCCGATACCGCTCGACCATCTCTCCCGTGCCATAGATCTGCAGAACCTGGGTCTGTTCGTATAAATAACGATCCCGAAGGGTGCCGGGCATTCGAATGCCGGGCGGCATCCGGGGGAGCGCCGTTTCCCGGATCTTAGGCTATCCCACGATCCTCCACTCCGGTCTGGAGGTCATGGTCCGCCGGGCGCCCTCCTGCCGTGCTCTCCGGTCGATGCCTCCTCTGCCGCACGGTGGTAGGCGGCATGGGCGGGACCCAGCGTCCTGCGGTGATCGGGGGTGCCGATCGGGGTGTGATCCGGAACATCCCTCCCTTCGGCGTAGGCGAGGTAGAGGGCGCTGTTGATGATGCCGACATGCGTGAAGGCCTGGGGGAAGTTGCCCAGAAACTCGCCTGTTTCCGCATCGATCTGCTCTGCAAAGAGCCCCGCGTGGTTCGCATGCCCGAGCATGCCCTCGTAGATCTCTACCGCCTCTGCATGCCTCCCGGAGAGCGCCAGTGCATTCACGAGCCACAGGGTGCAGAGCGCGAACGTCCCCTCCTCTCCCGGGAGATTGTCCTCTGCGTTATGGCGGTACACCAGACCGTTCTCCATCAGGTGATCCATCGCCGCATCGATCGTCCCCTGGACCCGCTCGTCCTCGAAGGGGAGGAACTCGAACATCGGAATCCGCAGGTTGGCGGCATCGAGTTCTTTTGACCCGTAAGCCATGACGAACGACCGCAGCTCGGGATCGTAGCCCTTCGCGAGGATGTCGTCACGGATCGCATCCCGGTTCCGCCGCCACTTCCCGATATCTCCCCGGAGTCCGTACTGTTCGGCGAGGTGCACGGCATAGTCGAGGGCGACCCAGCACATCAGCTTGGAGTAGACATAGTGGCGCGGTTCGCCGCGGACCTCCCAGATGCCGTGGTCCGGCTCGCTCCAGACGGTGCAGACATGGTCGGGAATCCACCCGAGGAGATCCAGAATCTCCGCCTCGAGCCTCTTTCCCCGCCGCAGGAGTTCGTAGCCCGTGACGAGCAGCTCCCCGTACACCTCGTGCTGCTTCTGTTTTGCCGCCCCGTTCCCGATCCGCACCGGCCTGGAACCCCGGTAACCGTCCAGGTGATCCAGCTCCTGCTCGGCCAGATCCGCCTCCCCGTGGATGCCATACAGGATCTGGGGCGCCTCCCCCCGCTCGAAATGCTGCTCGGAGACTCGCTCGATCCAGTCCATGAACTCGAGTGCCTCTTCGGGATGACCGAGGGCGATGAACGCCTGTGCCGTCAGCGAGGCGTCCCGGATCCAGGCGTAGCGGTAGTCCCAGTTCCTCACGCCGCCAATGCCCTCCGGCAGCGACGTGGTCGGGGCAGCGGCGATCGCCCCGCTCTCGGCGTGCGTCAGGAGCTTGAGGGCCAGCTCGGAGCGGACGAGCATCGGAAGCCGACTACCGGCCCATGCCTCCGAGTGCAGTGCACCCTCGCGGTGTGCCCAGTTCTCCCAGGCAGCGATCGTCCGCTGCAGCAGATCCTCGGACGATGCCGGGTCGCAGGAGACGTCCCGCGTGCCCCAGCGCGTGACCAGCACCTTCCGCTCGCCGGGGTTCATCGGGAACCGTGCACGAAATACAGGGCCGGGCTCCCCCTCCGCGACCTCCGCATCCCCGACCCCCCCGAGGGCCAGGGTTCCCGCACCGCTCGACGCCACCCACCCCTCTCCGGCAGGATCGATCTGCGTCCGGGCCCGGGCGTAATCGAACCGCGGGGACCACTCGACCTCCACCGAGATCGCTCCTCGCGAGCACTCGAGGATGCGGTGAATCTCTGCCGGCGCGAAGGACCGTTTATGGGAGTTCTCGATCCCATGGATGCGCCCCCGGAGCGGCATGAAGTCGGTCAGCGTGAGCAGCCCCGCATCCGTTTTGAACCGTGTCTCCAGCACGTTCGTGTCGCCGACATAGCGTTGCTCCCCCGTATCGACTCCGGCGGCTCCGATACGGAACCGTCCGCCGCGGTCGGCGTCGAGGATGGCCGCAAAGACGCTGGGGAGGTCCAGGTGCGGAAAACAGCACCAGTCGATCGAGCCGTTCCGGCTCGCCAGTGCGACGGTGCGGAGGTTCCCGATAGCGGCGTAGTCAGCGATCGGCCGATACTGCGGCGGCATGCGCAGCCTCCTTTTCTGTCAGGGCGGGAAGGACTTCCGAGCCGTAGAACTCGATGAAGGCCTTCTGCCCGGTGTTCACGTTGTGGATGAAGAGCCGCTCGAACCCGAGCCTCGCGTCTTCCCGCAGCCACGCGATGTGCTGCTCTGCATCCGAAGAGATGCGCACGCTTTCGCGCATATCCTCCGGGCGGATATACCGGGATGCCGCATCGAAGAGCTCTGGCAGGCGGATCCCGGTGTTCACCGAACTCGGGAAGGCGTTGTAGCGCCACTGCTCCCAGGCCCCACGCAGGGCCTCCGCCTCGTCCGCCGCATAGGAGACGTCCACCTTCAGGTACATCGGCTTCCCGGCACCGCCGCCGCGGCGGAACGCGTCCACCACCTCCTGCAGCGCCTCCGGGGGTCGGCTGGTGGTGATCAGCCCGTCCGCCCAGCCGCCCACCCACTCCGCGGTCTCCGGGGTGATCGCCGCACCGATCAGCAGCGGGGGGATAGTCGGGCGGGTATAGAGCCGCGCCATCTCGACGAGGACGAGGCCATGGTGCGTGACCGTCTCCCCGCCCCACAGCCTGCGGATGATCTCCGCACACTCCCGCAACCGCTCGTTCCGCTCCGTCCTGGGCGGCCAGCGGGTGCCGGTGATCCCCTCGTTCATCAGCTGGCCGCTCCCGAGGGCGAGCCAGAAGCGGTCCGGGAACATCTCCGCGAGCGTTGCGGCTCCCTGCGCCACGATCGCCGGGTGGTAGCGGTATCCCGGCGCCGTCACCACCCCGAAGGGGATCGCCGTCGCCTGCATCGCCGCCCCCAGCCAGGACCAGGCGTATCCGCTCTGCCCCTGGCTCTCGCTCCAGGGATAGAAATGGTCCGAGGAGGTCGCCGCCTGGAATCCGGCAGCCTCTGCCCGCTGCACCAGCTCCAGCAGGGAGCCCGGCGAGAACTGTTCGTGCGAGGCGTGATACCCGATTGCGAGTCCGTGTCTGGCCATCCTGTCGCTCCACTGCCCGTTGCGATATGGCGGGAGTCCATGGGTCGGGCGCATAAAAATGTTTCTTCCGGCGATGCACCACGGCGGCGGGAGTGTAGAGGCTGTTGGCAGAGTCGTGCAGTGACTATTGGCCGTCAGGGATAACGGCCACACCCCTTGCAGGTTTCACGAAGGGAGCGACACACCCCTTCGAACGCCCGGGGGCTGTCCCGTTCCGCCTACACGACCAGCAGCAGGACGGCGTAGATCAGCGCCCCCAGGAGGAAGGGCACGAACCGGCTCTCGCGCCCCTCGGGCAGCTCCTCCTTGAGCGTGTTTAAGATGATGCCGCCCACCAGGAAGGACGTGAGCACGGCGATGATGACGTCCGAAACCCGGGTCAGGATCCCGACCGCCCATCCGAACATCAGGGCGAGAGCCAGGATCCACTGCCCGACCTGCTCGTAGGCAGCGCGGTGCGCCTCCCGGAGCGCATAATCGTTCACGAAGAAGTGCAGCCCGAGGGCGACGGAGAAGAATATCAGGCTGAGGGGTCCGGGATCCACCCGGTGCACCAGCAGGTAGCCGATCAGGGCGTTGTAGAAGGCAAAGGATGCGATGTGCACCCAGAAGACGCCTGTACCCCCCTCCCGCTCCGCCCCTCCCGCCCGCTGGGGCTGCACCAGCTTCTCCAGGCCATAGAACGTGACCAGCCCGACGAGGGATATGAGGTAGATGTGATGATCCAGAAAGGCGAGCAGTTTCTCGAACACCGCGCCGGCCACCTCCTGCCCGGCAGA
>JAXDAH010000193.1:0-10859 GCA_034679905.1 Methanomicrobiales archaeon
TTATGGCCACAGAGATCCGCGGCCAGGATACTCCGCATAGCCCGATGGATGCAGGGCGATTCTGATTCCGCTCCTCAGGAGGATAACGCCCAGCAACTCCATGCCATGGGCGGGGAAGGGCCGGGCATGGGGGCATTCGCGGACGACTCTCTCTGCCCTGGGTGCCTTTCGAGAGTATCGTGTCCCGTTGTACTATCCACGCAGTCGGTGCATTCGAGCAAGTATTTAAATGCGGAACGCGATGACATTTCAGCACCGGAAGAGAACAAGTATGAGGACGATCACCAGTATCGGCAAACTCGTTGCGGCCTTGATCATCACCCAGCTCGCCGGGGTGATCGGCTCCGTCTTCACGTCTTCCGCTATACCCGTCTGGTATGCATCCCTGGAGAAGCCGTGGTTCACGCCGCCTTCATGGGTCTTTGCGCCGGTATGGACGACACTCTATCTTCTCATGGGGATCGCCCTCTACCTGGTCTGGGCGCGGGGGCTGGACCATCCGGGTGTGACCTCTGCGATAGGAGCGTTCTCCATCCAGCTGGTACTCAACGTCCTCTGGTCATATCTCTTCTTCGGACTGCAGTCGCCGCTGCTGGGGCTCGTGGAGATCCTGCTGCTGTGGGTCTCGATCGCTGCCACGATCATCCTCTTCTACCGCGTGTCCCGCGTGGCCGCTGTACTCCTGATACCGTACATCGTCTGGGTGACTGTGGCGACCTTTCTCACGTACTATATCTGGATTCTCAATCCCTGATGCAGCATGCACCCTCTCCTGTGAGTGCAACGGCTTCCACTCCGAGAGGAAGGGTATCCAAGCCCTGCCGATGCGGCACAGGGGCTCTCGAGGTCTCAGTCACCCCGCTAGGATCGAAGAGTGTCGTACGTTCACGCTTCTGAATAGAAGAGGTCGTTTAGAACTGCCTGTGAGAAGTGGGTCTGGATCTTCCGCCTATACCAACGATCCCATATGTCGGGAAGGAGGCGATGGGAGCCGTCTCTCTACGTTCGGATGCGGAACACCTGCATGAATAGAAAGGGATCGAGTCTCCTCGAATGGAGTTGTCTCGCGGTATGGAGAGCATCACCCTCTCCCCATCGGAGCGACCTGGACTCGGGGGATTCGAGAGGACCGGATCGTCTTCGACCAGGACCTGGACGATGAGCCCCAAACAACGGGCGAGAGGAAGGAGCGGCGAGAAGGCAGAACAGAGTTCTTCCTCTTCCGTTGCAGCCTTCGAATGCCCTGCAGCGATGCCTTCAGCTGCGTCATCGGGATGAGCCCTGTTTACCTGGCCGACGATACAGAACGTCGGAGGAGGGCGCTCAGGGATGCGCGGGACTTCCGGTGCCACGATAGTATGATCCTCGATCCCGTGTACCCGTGAAAGAGATAACCGTCATCCTGACGTGGGGCATCCGCGCATCGATGACGCCTGCTGCAAGTATTCCAGGCGGTTGAAGTCTGATGAGGCAATTGTACATCACTGTGCAAGCGGGGGAGGAGGCATCGAGCGTTCAAATGGGGGAAGACCTAGGGTTCGCGCTCCTCCATGAAGAACCGCCGGTTGATGATCCGCCAGGCGATCAGGAGCTGTCCGATCTCTGTCGGTGTCAGGTAGGTGCGGTGTTTGTAGATGGCCTGGGGAGGACTCTGCACATGCTGCTCGATGCTCTCCTCCAGTTTCTCCACCACATCGTAGCGGAGTTCGCCGTCGAAGGTGAGTACGCCCATCTCTCTTGCGGCGATCTCCTCGCGGCCGAACTCCAGGAGAAAACTGTTCTCGGAGAGGGAGAGGAGGGCAAAGAGGTCGAAAGTGAGGTCGATATCCTGGATGACCTCCTCCAGTCTGCTCTGGCAGACCGATACCCGGTAGATATTCTGAACGGGTCCCAGATCCTCGCCAAATTTGGAGAACGAGATCTTGATCAGGGCGTCGGCATATTCGCACTGGGGAGCAACATATCTCTCGTAGTCGCGAGCCCGTGCCTCGAGCTCCTCCACCACCTCCTCCCGGCGATATCCGCGGACCTCCATGTCGCGCTGGATCTTCCAGTACCGCTTCACGTCCGGATCCGGGTCCACGAAGATCTTGAAGTCCGTCAGCTCCCTCAACGTCGGCGTGAAGAACGCGTGCAGACCCTCCAGAATGACGATCCTGGTGGGGGTGAAGCTGACCGGCGGGTCGATCGTCCCGGTGATATGGTTGTACACCGGTTTCTGGATGGTCTTTCCCTCTTTGATATCTTTTAAATTCTCCTCCAGACGGTGGAAGTCATTGGCTTCAGGAGCGAGCGGCGTGACACCTCTCTGCCGCCGCTGTTCGCGGTCGAGGGTGTGGTAGTCGTCCAGAGTGATAGTCGAGACCAGATCCTTGCCGAAGATCTCGCGGATTGCGTTAGTGAACGTTGTCTTGCCGGAGCCGCTGTCTCCTGCTACGCCGATGGTGAAGATAGTGGGTGAACGGCGGATGATATCTTTCAGGCGCGGCAAGGGCACAGGGGACGGATACTGCGGGCGTGCACGCACCCTGTTCATTGACCGCAAGCTCCACGACCTGGGAAAGCTCCTTGCATTCGAACCGGTGTAGTGCATAGGCCTGGAGTTTTCTGGTCCACACATATATACTGTTCTCCCATGAGGCGGAGGGGATTGGGGGGCATGCCGTGATGTCTCCTTTTTATGCAATTCCAAGCGCTCGATGCTTCTCTGCAATTTCATCTGCCAGGCGTTCCAGTGCCTGGTAGTCCTGCTCTCTAGGATAGCCCTTCACCAGCACGGGATCCAGCTGCTCGAGTTTCAGCTGCCCTAGAAGGTCGTTCACGCGTTGCAGTGTGGCTCCGCCCCACCCGAACGATCCGATGAGGGACATGTACCGGATCTTGGGCCGGAGGAGGTTGATGAGATAGAGCGCAGCGACAACCTTGGGATGCGGTCCAAAGAGCACGGTCGGGGATGCGATACCGATCGTCGCGGGTTCGACGATAGCCGTCGCCAGCCTGGCGGTATCATCGGAGGCCAGATCTAGCGGTTCGACATCCACCGCCCTGCGTATGAGCGCATCCGTGAGGTACCGCACCATGTCGCGCGTAGTGCCGTGCATGGATGTGTAGGGGATCACCACCCGGTTCGCCACCCGATCGGAAGCCCAATCCGCATAGGCATCCAGAATGAACGACGGGCGATCGTGCACGGGTCCGTGACTGGGCGCGATGCAGTCGATCTCCATCCCTGCGATCCTCTGGAGATACGTGTTGATGCTGCTTCGAAACGGCATCATGATTTCGGCATAGTAGAGCTTCGCCAGACCGTACAGCGTGGCCGGATCCGAGGTGTAGAGGCTGCCCGTCGCCATGTGCGACCCGAGGAAGTCTCCGGAGAAGAGAACCTTATCCTCCTGCAGATAGGTGAGCATGGTGTCCGGCCAGTGGACCCATGGTGTCTCCAGGAACTGCAGGGTCCTGTCTCCGAGGGAGAGCGTATCCCCATCTTTCACAACCCTGCACCGCTCCGACGGCACGTCCAGGAGGAGTCCGAGTAACTCCCTGCCTTTCGCCGTGCTGTACACCTCCGCACGGGGGAAGAGTTCCAGGATCATCGGAAGGGACCCGGAGTGATCCTGCTCGGCGTGGTTCACAACCACATAGTCGATCGTATCCACGTTGAGCCGGACCAGATTCCGGATCAACTCTTCCTCATAGGTTGGATCAACGGTATCGACGAGGGCGGTCTTTTCACTTCCCTGCACCAGATAGGAGTTATAGCTTGTGCCGAACGGCAACGGCACCAGTGCGTCAAAGACCCTCCTCTCCCAATCAATAGCGCCAACGGAGTATACTCCAGGTTTCATCTCTCGAATCGTCATCTTTTCACCAAACGTATTAGCCCGGCAGCAGTTGTGTATGCACGCCTGTCCGGTCTACACCTCATCCTTTGATGTCCTCACTATGAATGACATGGAGACGCATTAAAATTCTCCTTCACATCGTGCCACGGGCGGTGTTGTTGGCTCGCATCCATTTGTCCTCCGCACTGTTATCGCACGACTCCGCCCACATTCCATCACTTCCTCTGCCCGCAGCTGAGGGGATCCATGTGTTTGTTCCTGCATGGTCAGCAGAACGGTCTTGCAGATACTGGTTACAACGGGCGATGCCAGTATGAAATCCAGAATCGTGCTTTGAACAATAAATCACCCATGCGACAGGGACCTATATCGATCCATAATCCGCAGGCATTGCCTCGCATTTTACAACCGAAAACAAATCAATACTTTTCGTGTAGAAGGATCTCCCATATGTTTCCCGTGAAGGAGACAAATTAAATAGTGTTAAAACAACCTTATCTTATATCGATCTCTAAAGCATGCTGCTTTCTGTATAGAGAATTCAGACAGATACTGCCTCCCTACTGAGACATACCCAATCTCGCAATATGCATTCAGGAGTCATACTATGAAACAGATCGCCTTCTATGGCAAGGGTGGAATCGGGAAATCCACGACATCGGCCAATGTCTCTGCCGCCCTCTCCGGACTGGGGCTGAGTGTGCTGCAGATCGGGTGCGATCCGAAGCGAGACAGCACCCGCATGCTGATGCACGGCAGAAGAATCCCCACCGTGCTCGATTTGATTCGGGAACGCGGCGACGCCGCTATCCAGGCTGAGGAGGTAGTGTTCCAGGGCTATAATGGAGTACGCTGCGTGGAGGCCGGAGGGCCGGAGCCGGGTGTCGGGTGTGCCGGACGGGGAATCATCGCCACGTTCCAGCTGCTCGAGAGGCTCGGCGCCCTGCACGGAGATGTCATCGTCTACGATGTCCTCGGCGATGTGGTCTGCGGGGGATTCGCAATGCCTATGCGGGAGGGCTACGCGCGGGAGGTCTACCTGGTCACCTCCGGGACTCTCATGTCCCTCTATGCGGCAAACAACATCGCCAAGGCCATTGCACGGCTCTCCGGGCGCGGGCGCAGCTGCTGCCGGCTCGGCGGGGTGATCTGCAATGCTGCCCCATTGAACCGTGAAGAGGAGCTGGTGGATGCATTCGCTCGCCGCATCGGCTCCAGCCTGATCGCCTACATCCCGAGGGATCGCATCGTCCAGCTCGCCGAACTGCACAAGCAGCCTGTGGTCGAGTACGCGCCGGATTCCGCGCAGGCCGGCACGTACCGTGAGCTGGCGCGGTTGCTCCTGGAGAACAAGAGACTGGATATTCCGACCCCGCTCGAGATGGATGAACTTGAGGCCCTTGCCCTTGAGTACGCATAGGTATGACGGCTGCACCTTGAGCGGTGCCCTCTCGGTCACCACGCAGGTGATGGACGGCGTGACCGTCGTCCACGGTCCCGCCGGCTGCGCCCACCACAACTTCTCCCTTCTGCACGCAACCCTGCAGGAGAACGAACACCCCTTCTTTCCGCGGATACTCTCCACCCGTCTCGATGAAGGCAGCATCATCTTCGGGGGGGAGGAGGCGCTCGAGGAGACCATCCGCGCTGCGCTCTCCATGGACCCCAGTTCGATCTTCGTGGTGAGCACCTGCATCGCCGATACCATTGGCGATGACGTCGGGGGCGTCTGCGCGGCAGACTGGGGCATCCCGGTGATCCACATCCCCACATCCGGTTTCTTCGGCGGGGCATTCCACCATGGCGTTTTGCAGTCCCTCCTGTCCCTTCTGGCCCTCTCCGAAACGGAGACATGCAGCGCTACAGACACGAAACGGACCGTGAACCTGATCGGGGAGAAGAACCTGGAGTACGAGGTCGAGGAGAATTACCATGAGGTGACGAGGCTCCTCTCCGCCCTGGGACTGGAGGTTCGGGTACGCTACGTACGGAACCTGGATACCCGCATGCTCGCGCAGCTAGGGGGAGGCGGACTGAATATCCTGCGCGATTCGGGGATGATGCCGCTGGGCTCTGCCCTTGCCAGCCGGTTCAAAACGCCCTTCCTTCCAGCGTTTCCCATGGGGCTGGGCGGAACCCTGGAGTTCCTCGAGCGTGCCGGGTGTATCCTCGGGATAGACTGCACCCGCCCGCTGGAGCAGGAGCGTGCACTACAGGAGGAGATGCTCCAGGATTTTGCCGACCTCGATGGAGAGCGGATAGCCCTGCAGCGGAATGGCTATCCCATCGAGGTCGAACCGGCAAGCCTCTCCCTCGTGCAGGAGATCGTTCCCCGTCTCGGTATGCGGCTGGACGATGCGGGTACCCCGGTTCCCGTGCCGGTGAGCGTTCCGGTAGGCACCGCCGGTCTGCGCCGCCTGCTCCACCGCTGGAGGCGCGCACTCCATGCCTGACCACCTCCTGCAGCCCTGCGAGAATCCGCTCTGGCCCTGCGGCATGAGTGGTGCGGCGGCGTGCCTCTCGGGATTTGAAGATCTCGGCGTGATCATCCACGGCTCCAGCGGATGCTACTTCTACACGGCATCCCTGCTCGAACCGCCGGTCTACGGCACCTGCATCCTGGAGGGCGAGATCATCTTCGGCTCCCGCGATCGCCTGCATGAAGTCGTGGAAGAGCTCTTGGCACGCTACGCGCGTATCGCCGTCGTGAACACCTGCGTGCCCGCCGTGATCGGTGAAGATCTTCGGGGCATGCTGGGTCGGCCCGATCTTCTTATTATCGACAGTCCTGGGTTTTCCGGCGACCTCGAGAGCGGCTACCATAAAGCACTCGATGCACTCTCGCCAGTGCATACCGTGGAGCGAGAAGGGGTGAACATCGACGGGTTGAACCCGGCGGACCCCTTCTACCGTGGAAATGCGTTGGAAGCCCTGCGCCTCCTCCATCTCGCCGGCATTCCATCGGCGACCTGCATCGCCAGGGATCGGCTGGATTCCCTGGTTCGCTGCGCTCCCGTGACCCTGGGGACAAACGAAGATCTCCAGAGCGGCGTCGGAGACCGCGCAGGGTCTCTGCTCGGGCTGGAAGCGGTGGAGGCTGCATTCAGCAAGCTGGCATCTCGGTTTGAGGACGTGGATCTGGACGAGATCTCCCGCGAGGCGTCAAGGGCGAAGGGGCGGATCCAGTATGCCTGCGACAAGTATCTTCGGCGCTTCGATCCCCCGGTCGCTGTGATCTGCGGTAATGCCTCCTACGCTGCCTTTGCCGCGGGGATGCTTGAGGAGTTCCTGGACGCGCAGATCGCCTGCGTTGCCACCCGGAACGATCCGTCGCCATCCCGGCACCCCTGCGAGAAGGTGACGAGCCTGCGGAGGATGGAAGAGATTCTCGCCGAACATGCACCGGATCTGATCCTTGGCTCCAGCTACGAGCACACCCTCTACCCATCCGCAGCCTTCTTTGGTCTGATACCGCCCATTCGCAACCGTTTCCTCCTGCATGCACGCCCCCTGATCGGCATCGAGGGTGCGATGGCATGCATGGAGGAGGTGCTCAACGCCTGCCGCGACCAGCGGCAGGGCATCCGGCAAAAAAGAGGGTGTTGAGATCAACTGTTTGGAGAGGATTGCACTGCCAGAAGGGTGGCGTATCGACGCACCCTCTCCCGCACTACATCCACCTCGTCTCGGGACAGGGTTCGAAGGCGGGGAACGGCTCGCGGATCTCCGATGTTCCCCAGCACCCAGGCTGCCGGATCTCGCAGCCGCCAGTCTTCGTCCCTTGACGCTTCGATGAGCGGATCGACCGCTCCCCCTTCTCTCCTGCTTCCGAGAGCCTCGGCAGCCTGTCACCTTTGGATCGCTTCGCCTTCCCGTAGGAGGTCCACCGAGTGCCGGAGTGCAAACACCTCCGGATCTGCCGAGTCCGTCATCTGTCGTCAGCCGGGATTCAGGACCTCAGATTCCGAGGACGACCTCTGCCACGCGATCGCCCACGTCGTCCGTGCCCGCCGCTCCCCCCATGTCCCGTGTCACCACGCCCGCCCGAATGGTCTGCTCGATGGCGGCAAGAATCGCATCCGCCGCCTCGTGCTCCCCGAGGTGGTCGAGCATGAGGGAGCCGGCCCAGATGGCGGCGAGGGGATTGGCGACGTTCATGCCCCTGTAGCGGGGCGCCGATCCATGGATCGGCTCGAACATCGAGACACCCTCGGGGTTGATGTTCCCGCCCGGTGCCAGCCCGAGCCCGCCCTGAATCATCGCCCCGAGATCCGTGACGATATCCCCGAACATGTTGGGCGTCACGACCACGTCGAACCACTCCGGATTCTTCACAAACCACATGGTGATCGCATCGACGAAAGCGAACTCCGTCTCCACCTCGGGGTAAGCGCGCGCCTCTTCGGAGAATACATCGCGCCAGAGCCCATAGACATCCGTGAGCACGTTCGCCTTGTCCACCGACGTCACCTTCCTCCGCCGTTCCCGTGCGAGTTCAAAGGCGTAGCGGATCACCCGCCGCGAGCCTTCACGGGACAGGACGCCGATCTGGTATGCAATCTCCTCCGCATCGCTCTCCGCCTCGAGATCGAACTTCACCTGGTAGAGATCGCGGATCACCTCCAGGTGGCGCTCCTGGGCACCCTGGAAACGGGAGCCAATTCCCACGTAGAAGTCTTCGGTGTTCTCCCTCACCACGACCAGATCGATGTCGGACGGTTTTTTGTCCCGCAATGGCGTCCACACACCCTCCAAGAGCTTCACCGGGCGGAGGTTGATGTACTGGTCGAAGTAGAAGCGGAGGGAGAGGAGCACCCCCTGCTCGAGAATTCCGGGCTTCACCCGCTCGTCTCCTATTGCGCCGAAGTATATGGCGTCGAACTCGGAGAGCGTGGAGAGGTCCGCCTCCGTGATCAACTCCCCGGTCCTGAGGTAGCGTTCGGCTCCGATGTCGAACTCCGCCCAGGCGACGTCGAACGAGAACCGTTCGGCGGCGGCGTCGATCGCCTTCTTGCCTTCTGCGAGCACCTCCGGGCCGATGCCGTCCCCGCCTATCGCTGCAATACGGTACACTGCACATCCCCCTTCAGGCTCCGGGCGTACGGTACCAGTCCGCCTGCCCGGACGATATCGCGCACGAATGCGGGTATCGGCTCCAGGGCATACGACCTGCCGTCCACGATCAGAGCATTGCCGTCGAGATCGACGGTTGCCGACTCGCCATCCCCGATCCCGCCCGTATCCGGGCAGACGAGCGGGAGCAGCCCGATGTTGATCGCGTTGCGGAAGAATATCCGTGCAAACGATTGTGCGATCACCACCTGCACCCCCGCACCCTTCAGGGCGAGGGGTGCATGCTCGCGCGAAGAGCCCGAGCCGAAGTTGCTGCCCGCCACGATTATGTCTCCTGGCCGTACTTCCTTGGCAAAGTCGTTCCGGGTCCCCTCGAACGCATGACGTGCCAGTTCCTCGGGAGCATAGATGGTCAGGTATCGTCCCGGTACGATCGCATCCGTATCCACATCGTTTCCAAACTTCCAGACTCGCATCCGCCTACACCTCCCGCGGATCTGTGATCTCTCCCGTGATAGCGCTTGCGGCTGCCGTGGCCGGGGAACAGAGGTATACGGAGGCCTCGGCGCTGCCCTGCCGCCCCCGGAAGTTGCGGTTGGAGGTGGAGAGCGAGACCTCTCCCGGGGCGAGCAGTCCGAATGCCCCGCCCATGCACGGTCCGCAGCAGGGCGCTTCGACGAGGGCACCGGCTGCCACGAACCGTTCGATAAGTCCCGCCCGCACCGACTTCAGGTACTCCTCCCGCGAGGCGGGTATGACGATGACCCGAATCCCGGCGTGGAAGGTGCGATCGCCGAGCACCTCTACAGCCTCGCGGAGATCCTCGTACCGCCCGTTCGTGCACGAGCCGATGAACACCTGATCGACCGGGGTGCCGCTCACCTCCTGGACGGCGACGACGTGATCCACGTTGTGGGGAACGGCTATCTGCGGCTCGAGATCCGTCACGTCGTACTCGCGCCACTCTACGTACATCGCATCCTCGTCGCTCGTCAAGGGGAAGGGCACCATATCCCGTCGGGAGCGGATATACTCCCATGTGACCGCATCCGGGGGTACAATCCCTGCTTTTGCGCCCATCTCGATCGCCATATTGCAGCACGTCATTCTGCCTGCCATATCCAGACCCGAAATGGTCTCGCCACTGAACTCGAGGGCCTGGTACGTGGCCCCATCCGCACCGACGTCCCCGGTAATGTGTAGGATCAGGTCTTTTGCGCCGACGCGGTCCGGGAAACGCCCCCGCACATCCAGTCGAATGCTCTCGGGTATCCGGAAGTAGAGAGCCCCGAACTTCAACGCAAATCCCATGTCCGAGGACCCGATGCCGGTCGCAAAGGCTCCGCTGGCGCCGTACATGCAGGTGTGGGAGTCGGCGCCAACCACGATCTCTCCCGGGGCTGCCTCTCCCCTCTCCATCACGACCTGATGGCAGACCCCCTCGCGAAGGTCGTAGTTGGGTATTCCCTGCTCCTGTGCAAACTTCCGCATGAAGACGTGATTCTCGGCCGCCGCAATGGAGTCCGCCGGCACCTGATGGTCGAAGAGGATGGTGATGGACCCCGGATCGAATACGCGTTCTCCACCCATCTCCCGGAATTTTTGGATGGCGAGCGGACCGGTGATATCGTGGATCATGGCGCGGTCGATGGGCGCCATCACCACCTCTCCGGCATGACTCTCCCTGCCACACTTCTTCGAGAAGATCTTCTCGACTATTGTCGCTCCCATGCGCAATCGACAGATCATTTGATCCTGCGAGATATTCTATCTATGCCCCGATTGCGTCGATGGACATCCCTTCCGAGCCCGACCGGGACCGATCCGCCGGTAGTGCGGGAAGCAGCGGGACTACAGCGGACGGGATGGCATCACTGGCCGTCGGGAGATATGGGAATGGAGAAGAAGAATACGGAACCCTTACCGGGTTCGGACTCCACC
>JAXDAH010000194.1:0-7962 GCA_034679905.1 Methanomicrobiales archaeon
CGCTGGGGGGAGGCCCTGCGGGAGGTATCCGGCAGGCTGGAGGAGATGCCGGGCGAAGAGGGGTACCCCGCCTACCTGGCCGCCCGGCTGGCGGCGTTCTACGAGCGGGCGGGCCGTGTGGAGTGCCTGGGCTCCGACAGCCGCGTGGGCTCCGTCACCATCGTGGGGGCCGTATCGCCACCCGGCGGGGACTTCTCGGAGCCCATCACGCAGAACACGCTCCGTATCACGGGAACGTTCTGGGCGCTCGACACCAGCCTCGCCTACCGCCGCCACTTCCCCTCGGTGAACTGGATCAAGAGCTACTCCCTCTACCTGGACGCGGTGCAGGAGTGGTTCAACGGCCAGGGCCTGACGGACTGGAAGGAGTTGCGCGACAAGACCATGTACCTCCTCCAGAAGGAGGTGGAACTGCAGGAGATCGTCCAGCTGGTCGGCCCCGATGCGCTCCCGGAGAGCGAGAAGGCGATCCTGGAGGTGACGAGGATGATTCGGGAGGACTTCCTCCAGCAGAGCGCCTACCACGAGATCGACTCCTTCTGCCCGCTGGAGAAGCAGTACTGGATGCTGAAGGTGATCCTGGCGTACTACGATCGGGTGAACGATGCGATGAGCCGCGGCGTCCCCCTTACAAAACTCCTGAAGCTGCCGCTGCGGCCGGAGATCGGGCGGATGAAAGAGCAGCCCGATATCCAGGCGATACGGGATATGCTGGGGGAGATCGAGCGCAGCATCACGCAGCTGGAGGTGGAGGCATGACATCGGGTTCTCTTCTGCGGAAGGAGCACCGCACCGTCAATTACGTCTCGGGCCCCCTGATCTTTGCGGAGTACGCCCGGGGGGTGTCGTTCGGGGAGATCGCGCGGGTGACACTGCCGAACGGCGAGGAGCGGACCGGCCAGGTGCTGGACGTCTCCGGCAGCCTGGCCGTAATCCAGGTCTTCGAGGGCACCAGCGGGATCGACAACCAGGATACCAGCATCCGCTTCACGGGGGAGCCCCCGATGATCGGCGTCTCCCTGGACATGCTCGGGCGGATCCTGGACGGGACGGGCAAGCCCCGGGACGGGGGGCCGGAGGTGATCGAGGAGACGCGGCTCGACATCAACGGGATGCCGATCAACCCGTACTCACGGGACAAGCCCGCCGACTTCATCCAGACCGGCATGTCCGCCATCGACGGGCTGAACACCCTGGTGCGGGGGCAGAAACTGCCGATCTTCTCCGGTTCCGGTCTGCCCGCGAACAAGCTCGCCGCCCAGATCGCGCGGCAGGCGAAGGTGCGGGGGGAGGGCGAAAACTTCGCCGTCGTCTTCGTTGCCATGGGGATCACGTTTAAAGAGGCGTCCTTCTTCATGCGGGACTTCGAGCGGACGGGGGCGCTCGAGCGGGTGGTCTTCTTCATGAACCTGGCAGACGATCCCACCATAGAGCGGATCGCCACCCCGCGGTGCGCGCTCACGGCGGCAGAGTACCTGGCCTATTCGCAGGACCTCCACGTGCTCGTCATCCTGACCGACATGACCAACTACTGCGAGGCGCTGCGGGAGGTCTCCACGGCGCGGGAGGAGGTGCCGGGACGGAGAGGCTACCCCGGCTACATGTACACGGATCTGGCCACGCTCTACGAGCGGGCCGGGCGGATCAAGGGCAAGAAGGGCTCCATCACCCAGATCCCGATCCTCACCATGCCCGACGACGACATCACCCATCCCGTCCCCGACCTGACCGGGTATATCACGGAAGGCCAGATCGTGCTGTCGCGGGACCTTTACCGCCGCGGGGCGGACCCGCCGATCGACGTGCTCCCCTGCCTCTCCCGCCTGATGAACCTCGGGATCGGTCCCGGCAAGACCCGCGAAGACCACCGCAACGTGGCGGATCAGCTCTATGCCTCCTACGCCTACGGCCGGGACCTGCGCAGGCTGGTCGCCATCGTCGGCGAGGAGGCCTTAACGGAGCTGGACAAGAAGTACCTCAAGTTCGCCGACGCCTTCGAGAAGAACTTCATCACGCAGGGGGAGGAGGAGAGGAGCATCGAACGGACACTTGCAATTGCCTGGGATCTGCTCTCCATGCTTCCCGAAGAGGAGCTCAAAAGGATCAAGGTCGAGTACATCCAGAAGTATCACCCGGTGCACAGGAAAGAGTAGCCATGGAGCAGGTAAACCCGACCAGGATGGAACTGATCCGCAAGCGCGCCCAGATCCGCCTGGCCGAACAGGGCCGGGACCTGCTGCGGGAGAAGATGGATGCGCTCATCCAGGAGTTCTTCCGCATCATGGAGTCGGTATCGCGGTCGCGGGACGAGCTGGAGGCGATCTCGGATCAGGCCCAGCACTCCCTCCTGGTTGCAGAGGCGGTGGACGACCCGGTGGCGCTCCGCTCCGCTTCGTTCGCCACGCGGCGGGGAGTCGCCCTGGATATCCGGGGGAAGAACATCATGGGAGTTCCCGTTCCGCTGATAGAGAAGAAGCGCATCTCCAAGAGCGCATTCGAGCGGGGCTACAGTGTCATCGGGGTCTCGGGAAGGATCGACGAGGTCGCCGAGAAGTACGAGGCCGAGGTCGACCTGATCATCGGACTGGCAGAGACCGAGACCTCCCTCCGCCGGGTGGGCGGCGAGATCCAGATGACCCGAAGAAGGGTCAATGCCCTGGAGCAGGTCCTCATCCCGGAGCTGAAGAAGCAGGCAAAATACATCGAGATCACCATCGAAGAACGGGAGCGGGAGGATCTCTTCCGGCTCAAGAAGGTGAAGAAGATGATCGAGAAGCGGAAGGGCGGCAGGGCGGAACCGGGCTGAAGGATGTTCCTCCCGATTGCGGTGCGAACGCTCTCCCGCATCCGTGCAGGGTTTGTATGCAAGGCAGATATTGCGGCTGCCCGGCCAGTTCTGCATGGCACATATGTATTGCGCACATGCATTGCGATTTTTTTATTACTGTTGCGCGAATAGAGTGATGGCGGTGAGACAGCAATGCAGGGGACAGACGCAAACCTTCCCACTTCTCACGATGTTCATGCAGCAACAAACGACAATGTCCGCAGAAGAGGCCTGCAGGCCCTGAATCGATTGAGAAAAGCCGGCGCTTCCCATACCAGGAGAATGCAGTTTTTATCCTCCGAAAGCGATCCCGGAGGCTATCGCAGCAAGTAGAGACTTCTTCTCAGCATCCAGTTCGAGAGTCCACGGCAGACTCAGAGCGTGCGGAGCAGTATCGCTCTGACCTCCTCCAGGGCAGCATCTTCCCGCATCCGCTGATTCCAAACATTCTTTGCGGTATCAATCAGGTTCCAGACGTCCTTCTCTGTCAGACGGGTGAATGCGTACTTCTCCCAGGTGCTCCGCTCAATGGAGATCCATGCCTCGCCCAGGATGTACTTCAGGGCATCGACATCCGAAGCAGAGAGATATCGCCATGCAGATCCCAGGTTCTGCCGTACCTTTTCAACGGCAACTTCAACCGACTTCTCCTTCTGGATCTGGAACTTTCGCCTCCCGATCTCGTCGCTCGTGACTTCCGGCATCAACCGACCCCCTGTGTTCCTGCCGGAGAGAGGTATCTATAACCATAAATATCCTTGGACATTGTCCAGCGGCTTCTGGCCGGGAATACGGCGATACAGGCCTGGAGCGGTGTCCGACCAGGATCCGGGCGCCTCCACGCATCAGAACAGCTGCGCGGAGCGGGGCCGAAGAGGAGGGAGCCGGGTCCGTGGAGCCCGATCCTGCAGGCGATGCGCTGCATCGGAAACCTCCTCAGGGATGGCCGGCAAGGATGGAGGCGACTCGCATCGCTGCCGATCTCCCGTCGATCGCATTCCTCCGCAGCTCGCCCCCGATCCGGATCAGCGTCTCCAGTTCGCCGCTGGTGAGGCTGACAAAGGAACACCGTTCCCAATCCTTCCTGTCCATGTAGACCCAGGTCTCCCCGAGGATCTGCTTCAGGGTCCGAACCTCCTCGAGGGAGTACATCTTCCAGTTCACGTCCGGACTCTTCTTGATCCGCGCGATCGCGTTCTCCGCCTGTTTCTCCTTCATCACCTGAAAATACCTCTGCCCCCTCTCGGTCGCAGAGACGTCCGCCATACGATCACCTCCTTCTCCCGTCAGGACCCCTCAGGGGTCCCGCGCGACGGGAATCCCTGTTCATCTTCCGATACCTGGAAGCCGCCAACCCTGCCCTGTCGACATCCTCCCCGGCAGGGTCGCTGGCACGTACTCGGTCCGCCGGGGCAGGAGACGCATCCTGCCGCATCCATCTCCGCATGCCCTGCGCGAAGGTCCGCGTATAATGACTGCTGCCGCTCCGGGCCTTCAGGCGGCGGGCTGCGCCCGAACCACCAGAAGCGGACGATCGGTGTGGATGGCGATGCCGAATGTCGTGCTGCCGAGGAGGATCTCTCTTAAGAGTCCCTTTCCATGGGAGCTCATGAGGATCAGCGACACGTCCTCTTCAGCTGCCAGCCGGTTGATCTCATCCGTCGGTCTCCCCAGGCGGATATGGCTGCTTGCGTGTATCCCGGATGCAGCCAGATCGGCCTGGATATCCTTCAGATGCGTCGAAGCCTCCTGCACGTAGCTGGCGATCTCGTCATGCGTCTCCCCCTGCGTGACCACGTGCACGAGCACCACCTCCTGGATTCCCTCGATATCCCTGAGGCTGTCGAGCGCCGCGCGCGCCGGTTCCGAAAAGTCGGTAGGGCAGAGAATCCTCGAGAATATCCCCGGACAGAACTTCTCCAGGGCTCTGCCCTCCAGATGATCGGCCACGCTGTCCCGGATGATCAGCAAGGGGGTCTTTCCGTGCCGCAGGACGCCTGCAGAGACGCTGCCCAGCAGAAGCCCGGAGATGAGGTTGCGGCCCCGGCACCCCATGATAATCGCGGAAGCCCGTTCCTCTCGTGCGATCTCCTGGATCTCGGAGGCAACGGTGCCGCCGGTGATGACTCGCACGATATTCTTCACGCGCTTGCCGAATCGCTCTAGGTACTCTTTCTCCTCGCGGAGCTGAATCCTCGCATTCTCAATCTCCGGCTCGTGCGTCCATCCCCGCCGTGTATAGTGAGTCCCATCGACGACATGCAGGAGAATGATATCCGTCGCCCATGGAATAGCAGTTAGACATACCAGGGTCTTTTTCGCGCATTGAGAAAAATCGGTCGGGACCAGGATCTTCTGGAACATTCCCATCCCGAAATTACATTATCTTTCATGATAATTAATGTTTCGTGCGTCTGCCATCTCCAGGAGACCCCCGCCCAATACTCCCGACCTTCTGCGTCGCCACTCCCGCCGCCCATCGCGAAAACTATATCAGTGGTTGCACGATCCTCTTTTCATAAGCTATAATGCTAGAGAGTTCCCACTGTCCGTATCCATCCTATCCGTGCATCGTGAAAACGGGCTACGGATTCTCCGCCAGCTGCGGAGCGGGGGTGGCGACGGATACGTTGAGATACTTTTAAGGTTTTTGCGCATATGAGTAATATTAACCTGAACCGGACGTGAAGCCGTGAGCAGCAAGGACATAAATATCAAGATCGGGGAGCTCGAGACGGAGATCGGGCATATCCGGGATCTTCAGGTCCGCATCGGCAGAGCCCTCGACGAGAAGTGGGCCGAACCCGCCGGTCCCACGCCGTATCCATCCCTGACCACCCTGCGCAATTGGGATAGGACCCTCCTGAACCGTTACAGGCCGTTTTACCTCCCCTTCTGCGATCTCTGCTGCCTCTGCACCTATGGCAAATGCGATCTCACAGGGTCGAAACGGGGTGCCTGCGGGATATCTATGGCAGCGCAGCAGTCCCGCATTGTACTCCTCGCCGCATGCATCGGGGCGGCCACGCATGTCAGTCACGCCCGCGAGCTGGTCACCCATCTGACAGAGGAGTTCGGGCGGGAGCGGAAGCTCGACGCCGGCTCGAGCGTGGAGGTGGAAGCCCCCGTCATCCGCCTGGTCTGCGGGATCCGCCCCCGCACCCTCGCCGACCTGGAACCGGTGCTCGACTATGCCGAGCAGCAGGTGACGGCCCTCCTCTCGGCCACCCACACGGGCCAGGAGGGCGATCCCATCGACCTGGAGTCGAAGGTGCTGCATGCCGGCATGGTCGATCAGGTGGGGATGGAGGTGGCGGACATCGCGCAGATCTCTGCATACGATCTGCCAAAGGCAGAACCGGCGACTGCCCTCGTCGACCTGGGGATGGCCGCCGTGGATACGGCTAAACCAGTCATCCTGGTCATCGGCCACAACGTCCCGCCAGCGGCAGGGATTCTGGATTACCTGCAGGATCAGGGGCTTGCGGGCGGTGTCGAGGTCACCGGTATCTGCTGCTCGGCGATCGATGCGTCGCGCTACTCACCCGAAGCCAAGATCGTAGGGCCCATCTCCTGGCAGATGCGGTACGTCCGCAGCGGTATTCCCGACGTGGTCGTGGTCGACGAGCAGTGCATCCGCACCGATATCCTGGAGGCGGCGAAAGCACACGGCATGCCGCTCATCGCCACGAGCGAGAAAGTCTGCCTGGGGCTCCCCGACCGTACGGCCGATGCGGCCGATGCGATCGTGGCGGATCTCGTCGGAGCCGACGCTCCGGGCGCCTTCATCCTGGATCCGGAGAAGGTGGGCGAGGTTGCCGTGAAGACCGCGCTTGCCGTCGCACCCGCGCGGCGTGTCAGCCAGAACACCCCGTATCGGGTGGATCTATCTGCCGAAGCGCAGCGGTGCGGCGGGTGCAGCTTCTGCCGGCGGGCCTGCCCCAACGACCTGAACGTCCCGGAGGCGATGCAGGCGTGCGCCGCCGGCGATACCGGGATGCTCGCCGCCCTCTACGACGCCTGCCTCGGCTGCATCCGCTGCGAGCACGCCTGCCCTCAGGGAATCCCCATCCACTCCTGCATCCTCGCCGCGGCAGGGGATACGATTAAGAACGAGCGGTTCAGCATGCGGGCCGGGCGCGGTGCCATCGGGGACATCGAGATCCGCCAGGTGGGGGGCCCGATCGTCCTCGGCGAGATCCCCGGCGTCGTCGCCTTCGTCGGCTGCGCCAATTACGCGGAAGGAGGGCGGGAACTCGCGGAGATGGCGATGGAGTTTGCCAACAGGAAGTATATCGTCTGCACCTCGGGCTGCGCAGCAATGACCATCGGCATGTACCGCAACGAGGAGGGCAAGACCCTGTACGAGACCTATCCCGGCGACTTCCAGGCGGGCGGCATCGTGAACGTGGGCTCCTGCGTATCCAACGCCCACATCGCCGGCGCCGCGATCAAGATCGCGAGCATCTTCGCGCGAAGAAACCTGCGGGCCAACTACGAGGAGATCGCCGACTACGTGCACAACCGCGTCGGGGCCGTCGGGATCGCCTGGGGGGCAATGTCGCAGAAGGCCGCCTCGATCGCGGCAGGATTCTGGAGGCTCGGCATACCCGTCATCGTGGGGCCGCACGGCACCAAGTACCGACGGATGCTCCTCGGACGGGCGGACCGTGAAGAGGACTGGTACGTGCACGACGCCCGATCGGGCGAGGAGGTCTACACCGGTCCTGTTCCGGAGCACCTCTTCATCGCCGCGGAGACGCCCGAGGAGGCGATGATCCTAGCAGCCAAACTCTGCATGCGCCCCAACGACACCACCCGGGGGCGGGCGCTCAAGCTCACCCACTACATCGACCTTCACCGCCGCCACCTCGGCAGCCTTCCGGACGACCTCCACCTCTTCGTCCGCACCCCGAGCGATATTCCCATCACCATGAAGGAGGAGCTGCTGCAGGTGCTGCGCGAAAGAGACTGGAAAGAGATCGGAATTCCCGATCCGACGCTGCTGAGACGGCAGGTACGGGGGCGGCAGGATTGACAGGCACAGGGAGCTGGCAGACGGCAGAGGTGGGGGGGCCCCGCCAGGCTGCTGTCGTCAAGAAAGCGGAGGCGGCGGCCGCCGTGATACGGCGGGC
>JAXDAH010000195.1:0-8991 GCA_034679905.1 Methanomicrobiales archaeon
TCGGCCACCGAGAACCGCACCATGCCGTCCTGGTGTTCGGCGGAGATGTGAATTACCGGGAGGACATCGGTTTTTTTGAACTTGACGGCGTTGCCGATCAGGTTCTGGAAGACCTGACGGAGCTGGACAGCATCGGCCAGGACTGCGGGAAGGGGATCGTGGGTGACAGTTGCTCCCGCCTCCCGGAGGCGGAGCTGGAGGTTCTCCAGGGCTTCCGCCAGGACAGTTTCGGGGTCCGTCGGCACGAGCGGCTGCTGGCGGGTGGAGACCCGGGAGTACTCCAGGAGATCGGCGATGAGATCGTGCATTCGTCTGCCGCCCTGCTCGATGAACCCGATGAACTCGTTGGCATCGGCATCCAGCCTGCCTTTGTAGCGGCGGGCGAGCAGCTGGGCGTAACTGGTGATCATCCGCACCGGCTCCTGCAGGTCGTGGGAGACGGCATAGGCGAACCGTTCCAGGTCCTCGTTGGATCGCTGGAGATCCTCCGCCAGCTGCCGCAGCCTCTCCTCCGTCCGCCTCTTCTCGGTCACGTCCACCAGCGAGAAGGCAAAACCCTGGATCTGCCCCGCGTGATCTCTCACCGGCACCAGACTCCAGTCCCAGTAGGTCAGACCCCGTTCGGGCTGGTTTCTATACCGGAACGGTTTGGCGGTGTAGTACACGGGCTCTCCCGTCTCCCGCACCCGCTCGAAGATCGCCTGGTTCTCGGCGTTCGGGAAGAGGTCGAAGTGGTTCCGCCCCAGGAGCTCTTCGCGGGTGTAGCCGGCGTGAGCCACGTAGGCCGTATTCACGTGAACGAACCGGAAGTCGCGGTCGAGGTACGCCAGCAGCGTGTCGGTGTTCTCCATGACCGCCTCGAGGATGTCCCGCTCGCTATCGAGAGAGCGGGACAGTTCTCTCTTCTCTTCGAGAATCGCCTGTATCCGATCCTCCTTGTGCCGGCACTCGGCGTCGGACTGCCGCAGGATGACATTCTCCTCCCGAAGGGCTTCGAGCTCCGCGCGGAGCGAAGCCGTGTTCTCGGAGCCCGAAGCTGCATCTCGAGACTTCTCCGTGCGGGGCCTCCCTTTTCTGGATGAACCTGATGCTGACGGCATGCCCGTATTGACCAGTAGGATTGCTGCCCCTGTAAAATAATGATTGCCCCGACTCGACTTCGCTGCATCCATTCGCGCCTCGCCGGTCGGACAATTTTTGGAGCTCTACCCTGCGCGAACGTAGTGGACTCCCGGCGTTCCGGCATCGCCGCGCAGGATTATAAGCGCCCCGGGATCGACTGCACGAAGCTGAGATATCGCACCCGTACTGGGCTGGTGAGGGCTGTTGGTCGAGTAGCCCTCGCTGCTGCGGGACAACATAAGGGCTATGGCGCCATTCACTCCCTGTCCGGCATTCGGAGGAAGAGATACCCGACAGCAATCAGCGCGGTAGAGGCTGCGGTGAGGAGTATCGGCCAGAAAAGCGGGCGACCTGCGAACGGCCGCACGTAGGCGCTCGCTCTCCTTGCCGAGCGGATCCGGTCTACGGGAGAGATTATGTAGTGTTATACAGCATCGCCCGGGCGCTCGGAGGCATACTCTCCAGGAACTCGAGGCAGACACGTTCAAGCAGATCTCTTTTGCGATGCGATTCGTTCGAGCATCTCCTGGTAGAATGCGTCAGACGCGTTGAAGCTGCACAGGGTCTCTCCTCCGGTTGGTTCAGCGCCTGCAGCGGGTGTCAGGATCCCTGTCAGCAAGATTCCCGCGGCAGGAACCGCACGGATCCCGGCACGAGATCGCAATAATGCTCTGAAAGGCGCTCATACCAATCTTGAGGGCATTGCGATCCATCAGGAATTGTGCCGGTAGGCGGAAGATGTCCAAGGGGTTGTATGCCCTCTCGGAGAGAGACTGTGGTCAGGGTGAAAAACCAATACGGAATTCGCTCTGTATACAAGTAGGGTTGTTTGCACGAATCCCGCGGATATTCCCCCGATGGTCGGGATCTGGTCCTCCCCTCCCCGCGGCCCGTTCCAGGCCGCCCCCTCCCCTCTCTGAGGGGAGGGGACTGGTGCGATAGGCCCGTATAGATCTCTCCATATCCCGGGCTATCGCACGAAGAGGTTGGGAGGGATATTGCCTTCTCCTGCGAAAAAGCCAATCGAGTAGCTTCTCGATGAGGATATCGATAGAGCCAGAGAATTGACATTTTATCGATCTCCGGCGGCGTCCCGGACGCTGGGAGCATCCATCGCCCTCTCCAATGAAGACGGCAAACTGTTAAGACCCGGTATCCCGTGTACCTATCCAGCATGAAGAGCACGGGGACGAAGAGACGGATCATCGAGATCGACCAGGAGAAGTGCAGCGGTTGCGGGCAGTGCATCCCGGACTGCCCCGAAGGAGCCCTGCAGCTCCTGGAGGGCAAGGCGCGGCTGGTGAGCGACCTCTTCTGCGACGGGCTCGGCGCCTGTATCGGGGCGTGCCCGGAGGGAGCGATCAGCGTCGTCGAGCGCGAGGCCGGGCCCTACGACGAACGGGCCGTGATGGAGAAGATCGTTCCCCAGGGCGAGGCGGTCATCCGCGCCCATCTCGAGCACCTCCTGGGCCACGGGGAGCGGGAGCTCTACCGCCAGGCGGTGGAGTACCTGGGCGAGAAGGGTATCCCCGTCCCGCGGCATGCGGGCGGCGCCCGGCATCGCCCGGCTCCCGCGGCGGGGTGCCCGGGCTCGGCGGCCCGCAGCATCGGAGGGGAGAGTCGGGACGCCGAACCGCCCCGGAGCGGCGGAACGGCATCGGAACTGCGGCAGTGGCCCGTCCAGCTGCGGCTCCTGAACCCGGCCGCCCCCTACTTCGAGAACGCGGATCTCCTCATCGTCGCGGACTGCGTCCCCTTCGCCTACGCGGACTTCCACCGAGACTTCCTGCGGGGGCGGATCGCGATCGTCTTCTGCCCGAAACTGGACGAGGACATCGAGGACTATATCGAGAGACTGGCGGACATCTTCACCCTCCATACCATCCGCTCGATCACGGTGCTGCACATGGAGGTGCCCTGCTGCAGCGGGGTGAACTACGCCCTGAGGCAAGCCCTGGAACGCTCGGGCAGGAAGATACCGATTACGGAGTACACCGTCCGCATCCAGGGGGGGATCGAGGAAGGCGGTCCGCTCACGGCCTGATCCCGCCATCGCTATCGCGGCGATCGGGGGTGCTCTCCGCGGCAGACGGTGCCGGCGGTTCGGGGGCCGCACGCTGGACCGTGCCGTTCGGCCCCTTCTCCAGCGCACCCTCCTCGACCATCGATCCGATCATCGCCTCCATCCGCTCCGCGGCGCCGTTCCGAACCGAGCGGATGCCGAGCAGCTTCGCCGTGCGGGCGATCAGGTCCTCCGCCGCCGTGGCGAACTGGTGCTGCAGCACCAGGTCGATCGCCGCCCGAATCTCCTCGTCGCAGATCTGGTCGAGTTTGATCCCCGTGGTGGCGTCCCGGCGCCGCACCAGCGCGTGCGGGCCGGTTGGCGGCCAGAGGAACTCTCCCCGCCGCTGCACGGCGCCCTCCGCCTCCGCTCGCGCTATCGCCGCCAGCATCGCATCCCGGGCCTTCTTCCCGAGCCTTTTCGTGCCGCAGGCGGTGCGGATGCGCTGGATCGCGGTCTCCACGTGCACCGGCCCTTCCACCTCCGCGATCCTCCCGACCGCCCGGACCAGATCGCCCTCGGGAATGGACACGATATCTTCCGACAGGCTCAGCCCCGGATCGTCGCAGATCGTGTACGGGGGGACGCTCTCCTCCATTGTTCCGGCTTCCGGCATACCGCTCCTCACCGTCATGGCGGGCGGGGACAGGGCGGCTGGTTCCGGAGGCTGCTCGGGCGGGCGCTCTTTCTGGCGTTTTGCCGCCTCGATCGCGTCCAGCAATCTCTTCTCGCACTCCTTCCGGTTGCGGTACCAGTCCGGGGACCAGACGCGGTGGATCCGCCAGCCCAGCCCCTCCAGGATCTGCTGCCGCAGGCGGTCGCGGTCGCGGGCCACCCGGGACGCGTGGTAGCGGGCGCCGTCGCACTCGATCCCGAGAAGGTAGGTCCCGGGGGAGTCGGGATCGACGATCGCCAGGTCCACGCGGAAGCCGGCGCAGCCCACCTGCCTCCGCAGGGTGTGGCCGTTCTCGGCCAGGAACTCGTACACGGACGCCTCCAGGGGCGACTCCGCATCCACCCCGGTATCCCCGTCCGGGGCCAGCGAGCCCGTCTCGGCATACTCCAGGAACTGCTTCAGGACCTGCAGCCCTATGGGTGCGTTCTCGTCCAGGGCGAGGTCCCGCCCGCGGAAGTTGGAGAAGACCACGCACTTCTCGCGGGCCCGGGTGATGAGCACGTTCAGGCGCCGCTCCCCGCCCTCCTGGTTGAGGGGCCCGAAGTTGAGGGAGAGCTTCCCCTGCTCGTCGAAGCCGAACCCGACGCTGATAAAGACCACGTCGCGCTCGTCGCCCTGGATCGTCTCCAGGTTCTTGACGTCGAAGGGCTCGATGCCCTTCATCGCGTCCTCGACCTCCGGGTTCTCCCGCAGCAGACGCTCCACCTCTTCGCGGATCGCGGTCTGCTGTCGGATATTGAAGGTGCCCACCATGAGGCTCTTTCCCGGGCGGTTGCGGTAGTGGTCCAGCACCGCCTCCGCTACCGCCCGGGCTTCTTCGCGGTTGGCGGAGCTCCGCCCCCGGTCGTAGACGGTCTGCGGCAGGTGGACGAGGTGCAGCCCCAGGTGCTCCGCCCGGTCCACCGCCGACGGGTATACGTAGAGACGGTTGTCGTAGAACTCCCGGTTCGAGATGGCGATGAGCGACTCGTGGCGGCTGCGGTAGTGCCAGCGGAGCATCTTGCGGGGAAAACTACGCCGGCAGAGGTTGAGGATGCTCTCGGCGGTCTCGTCCGCCCCGTCGTCCTCGTCGTCTTCTATCAGGCGGTCGAAGAAGGTGGTCGGCGGCAGCTGGCGCGAGTCCCCCATGACGACGACCTGCCGCCCCCGCAGGAACGCCCCCAGGGCATCCTCGGGGCGGACCTGGCTGGCCTCGTCGAAGACGATGAGGTCGAAGCAGACCGATCGCGGGTCCAGGAACTGGGCGATCGAGAGCGGGCTCATCATGAAACAGGGTTTGATCTTCTGGATGAGCCCCCCTGCACGGTTCATCAGGCGGCGGATGGGCATGTGCCCCCGTTTGCGGTTGAACTCCCGCAGCAGGATCCCCGCCTCGGACTCCTTCGAGGCCCCGCCGGAGATCCGGGGGCGGCTGCGGTAGAGGCGGAGCATGGCGCGGCACTGGTTCCAGCGGAGGCTCTCCTGATCCGACGCCGCGAACCGCCGGATGCGGTTCTCGTGCTGCTCCCCGACGAACTGCGCGAGGAGCGGCCTCTCGGTGAATGCCGCCTTCAGCAGCCCCTCGGCGTAGCTGCCTTCGAACGTCGGGACCAGATCGGCGGGATCGATGCCATCCTCCTCGACCGCCGCCACGAGGGGTGCGGCGGGAGTGGCCAGGACCTCCTCCCGGAACGCGACGTACTGCGACCAGCGCGGCAGGTCGTCCAGGCGGGATGTCCACGAACGGATCCGGGACTCGAGGTCCGCGAACGCCGCCCGCTCGCAGGGCGTCCCGAGACTGCGCTCCGCGTCCGTCCCCAGCGTGCCGAAGAGGGTATCCAGCGTGGCGGCGAACCGCTCCGCCGCCTGACCCAGCAGGCGGGAACAGTCCTCTATCTCTCCCCGCGGCATCCCGCCATAGAGGATGCCGATCGCCTGCGGCGTGAGCACGCCCTGCGCCAGCTGGAGCCGGAATTCGGCCATCCAGTCGGCGAATGCCTGCAGACTGGCGCAGTCGCTCTCCTCCTCCAGCCACAGGGCGCCAAAGAAGGCCCTACCCTGCGGCTCCGCCTGCCGCACCGCATCCCGCAGCCGGCGGCACTCCGATGCCGCCTCCAGGTCCGCCAGGATACAGGCGTCGTCTGCGGGGACGGCGCCGGCGTAGAGGCTGTCCACCTCCTGCCGGACCGCACGGTAGCCCGATCGCAGCGTCTTCAGGAACGCGGACGACTGGGTGCGGTACTCGGCCTGCAGGGCATCCACGTCCCGATCCAGGATCTCCGGGCGGAACCGTGCCAGGACCGCAACGCGCCGCTCCCGGTACCGCCGGACCAGCGCCATGAGCGGCTCCACCGCATCGGCCGGGCTCCGCCAGGCCGGGTGCAGAAGGACGTCCCGCTCGAGCGGCGGCGCCGAGGCGACGAGGGCGGCGGCCGTGCGCGCCCGTGCAAGATCCTCCGGCGTCGAGGGCACGGCGCAGCCCGACAGTTCGGCCAGGAGCGCCGCCGCCTCCCGGATCCGCACTATCTCGCCCGCGCCCTCTTCCAGCAGATCCCGCAGGCGGTCCAGGTCCGGGGGGAGAATCAGCCCCGGCGTGCAGCCCCGCCAGGGGTTCTCCTGGATAGGGCGGACGAGGGGCAGGATGCCCCGCAGCCTCTCCAGGGCGGCGACCGCAGCGTCCCATTCGGGCGGCGCCATGCGCTCCGGATCCGCCAGGGAGATCCGTGCCATGCTCCTTCCTTCCCGCTCGAAGTGCTGCCGCGCCCGTTCGTGCAGGCAGAAGGCCTGGAACGGCGAGAGTTCCCGCCTGCCGATCGGTTCGCCCAGCGCCCGCACGTAGCCGTTCAACTCCGCTTTGAGCCCCTCCATCCGGGCGATCTCGGCCTCGAAGGACTCCTCGCGCAGAAGATCGGTCTCCAGGGTGCGGCGCAGCTCCTCGAGCACCTTCCGCTTGTTCGTCTTGCGGCTGTGCAGCTCCAGGCAGAACTCCCCCAGGCCGGCGCGGTCCAGGCGGCTCTTCACCACCTGCAGCGCCGCCATCTTCTCGCTCACGAAGAGGACGCTCTTTCCCCGGGCGAGGCTCTCGGCGATGACGTTGGTGATAGTCTGGGACTTGCCCGTCCCCGGCGGCCCCTCCACCACCAGGTTCGCCCCGCGGTTCACCGCTTCGATGACGGCGATCTGGGAGGAGTCGGCGTCCACCACGTGGAAGACCGCGTGCCCCGGAAGCCGCTCGTCCACCGCGTTCTCGTCGAACCCATCCCCGGCATCGCACTCGGCGGAGGGGTTCAGGACGGCGTTCAGCAGGGGATGGTCGGCCGGGGACCGCCCTTCGGGCCAGGTCTGCGGGTCCAGGTCGCGGAACATGACGAACTTGGTGAAGCTGAAGAAGTCCAGGCAGATCCCGGCGAGCAGCCTCCAGGAGGGTTTGTGCGCGATCGCGTCCCGCACGGCGGTCAGGTAAGCGTCGATGCCTGCCTTCTCCTCCGGCATCTCGAACTCGGGCAGGAGCACATCCAGCTCCCTGAGCCGCTCTGCCAGGGAGAGGTTCATGAGGATCTCCTCGCCTGTCCAGCGGAGCGTATACGTCCCGCCCACGCGGATGCGCTCCAGCTCGACGGGGACGAGCAGCACGGGAGCCCGGGCGGAGCGGACGATGCCGGCGGTATCGGTGTACTCCAGGAATCCCAGCGCGAGGTAGAGGATACTGTAGCCCTGCTCTTCGAGGGCGGTTCTCGCCTGATTGTGAACGGAGAAGAGCCGTTCCCGAAGGATGTCGGCGGAGAGCGGCGTCTCGAGAAGCGTGTCGGTCTGGTGCGGCGGCGTATCCTCCTCTGCGATCGCCTGCCAGGGCTCCTCGCCCTCCGCGGGGGCGGTAGAGGCTTCCCCCGCGCCCTCCCCGGTCCCGGCAGCCGCTGCATCGGCGGCTGGCTCCGCTCTCTCGCGGGGGTGGAACCGCATCGCCTTCTCCCGCAGCACCAGGATATCGTACACCTCCCGGGGATTCTCGTCGACCACGGGAATGGTGCGCGCCTTCGAGGGGCGGTAGTTCAGGAGGCGGTTGCGCAGGGTGAGATCCAGCAGCTGCCGACGGATGGCATCCATTTGGGTTTCAGGTGTCGCCATGGCGGGTCTCCATCGAGGGAGTACGGCTGCAATTAAATTGTCCGTTTGATCGATATAGGTATTGAAATGTTTCGTTTGGATAAAAACTCCATTATAGACATTTGATAAGGGAAATAAAGGCCGATTGGGTTCTGTATGCCCCCCATCGCAATTGCCATGCCGCATGGGAGCCGTGGCCCTGCCGTGCGGGGAGCTTCATAGTCCACTCTCCGATCTCGAGGGAATGCAGGCCCGGTGCCGGCGTGAGACGCAGGTCGACCATGCCCCCGGCATCGCCTCGACCACAGCGGCCCCGATAGTAGCGACCCCCCGCGTGGCCGTCCAATCCCGGGGGGCAGCTGCGAGCATGCCCAGCGTACGCCGGCGATGAAGTTCGCCCATCTCCGGCCCTTTACCTCCGGAGCATCGAGAGATCTCCCAGGACCGACTGGATCGCCGTGAAGTACTCGTCGATATCCGAGGGTTTGATGATATGCCGGCGGATCGGCCGCCTCGCGAGCTCTGCCTGCTCCTCCCGATCCACCGATCCCGTCAGCACCACGATCGGGATCTGCTGGAGGCGGCTGTCGGCAAAGATCGCGTCTAGGAACTCGATTCCGCCCATGCGGGGCAGGTTCAGATCCAGGAGAACAAGGTCGGGCGTCGAGGCCGAAATGTACGGCCTCTCCCGTTGAAGGAACGCCATCGCTTCTACGCCGTCCTGCACGACCGTGAGCTGGCTCGGCACCGCTACTTCGCGGAGCGCCTCCTCGGTCAGTTTGATATCCGCCGGGTTATCCTCGACCAGGAGGATCGCGATCGGTCTCATCCGGGCTCTCTACCCCCCGAGCCCGCTTCCTGCACCGCGGGCAGCGTGAAGAAGAACGTCGAGCCGGCGCCGGGTTCGGATTCGACCCAGATGCGGCCGCCGTGCCGCTCCACGATCCGTTTGACGATGGCGAGCCCGATCCCGGTACCCTCGTACTGCTCCCGTCCGTGCAGCCGCTGGAAGACGACGAAGATCCGGTCCCGGTACTGGGGCTCGATC
>JAXDAH010000196.1:0-4989 GCA_034679905.1 Methanomicrobiales archaeon
CACCGCGGAGGATCTCCCCACGGCCTCGTTCGCCGGCCAGCAGGAGACCTTCCTGAACATCCGGGGGTACCAGGCCCTGATGGAAGCCTGCATCAAATGTTTCGCGTCGCTCTTCACGGATCGGGCCATCGCGTACCGCATCGACAACAACTTCGATCACTTCAGGGTCGCCCTTTCAATCGGCGTCCAGAAGATGGTGCGCTCCGACCTGGCCTCGAGCGGGGTGATCTTCACTCTCGACACCGAGAGCGGATTCCGGGATGTGGTCTACGTCACCGGCTCGTACGGTCTCGGGGAGAACGTCGTCCAGGGGGCGGTGAACCCGGACGAGTTCTATGTCTTCAAACCGACGCTCCGCCAGGGATACCGCCCGATCGTCCGCAGGCACCGGGGGGAGAAGCGGATCAAGATGGTCTACAGCATCGGCGAGACGAAGGCGCTCACGCGGAACGTGGAGGTGCCGCCGGCGGACCAGAGGCGCTACTGCATCAGCGACGACGAGGTGCTGGAGCTGGCCCGGTACGCGGTCACCATCGAGGACCACTATTCGCGGAAGGCAGGAACCGAGAGGCCGATGGACATCGAGTGGGCGAAGGACGGCGAGAGCGGGGAGCTGTTCATCGTCCAGGCGCGCCCGGAGACGGTCCAGTCCCAGCGGAGCATGGATGTCCTCCGCTTCTACCAGCTGGAGCGGAAGGGGGCGGTGCTCGCCAGGGGCAAGAGCGTCGGCGAGAAGATCGCCGACGGCCGCGCCCGCGTGATCGCGAGCGTGGAGCAGCTCTCGTCTTTCCAGCCCGGCGAGATCCTGGTGGCGAACACCACCACGCCGGACTGGGAGCCGGTGATGAGCTCTGCGGCGGCGATCGTCACCAACCTGGGAGGGCGGACCTCCCACGCGGCGATCGTGAGCCGGGAGCTCGGCATTCCCGCCGTCGTCGGGACGCAGGACGCAACGGAGCGGATCCGGACCGGCCAGGAGGCGACGGTGAGCTGCGCCGAGGGGGAGGAGGGGATCGTGTACGAGGGCATCCTCCCCTTCCGCGTGGAGACCGTCAGCCTGCGGGACCTGCCCAGACCCCGTACGGAGATCCAGATGAACCTGGGAAATCCGGACGTCGCATTCTCCCTCTCGTTCATCCCGAACGACGGCGTCGGCCTGGCGCGGATGGAGTTCATCATCACGAGCTCCATCCAGGTACACCCGATGGCCCTCATCCACCCCGAGCGTATCGAGGACGAGCGGGTGCGGGAGCGGATCGAGGATCTCACCTTCGGCTACGGGAACCGTGAGGAGTACTTCGTCGAGAAGCTGGCCGAGGGCATTGGAACCATCGCGGCGGCCTTCTACCCCCGCCCGGTGGTGGTGCGGATGAGCGACTTCAAGACGAACGAGTATGCCAGCCTCCTGGGCGGAGCCTGGTTCGAACCGGAGGAGGCCAACCCGATGATCGGGTTCCGCGGCGCCGCACGCTACTACGACGAGCGCTACGCGGAGGGTTTTGCCCTAGAGTGCCGGGCGATGAAGCGCGTGCGGGAGACGATGGGCCTCGAGAACCTGATCGTCATGATACCCTTCGTGCGCCGGGTGGAGGAAGGCGTGCGGGTTCTGCGGGAGATGGAGAAGAACGGGCTGAAGCGGGGGGAGAACGGCCTGCAGGTCTACCTCATGGTCGAGATCCCGAACAACGTCCTCTTGATCGACGAGTTCTCACGGTACTTCGACGGATTCTCGATCGGTAGCAACGATCTCACCCAGCTGACGCTCGGGGTCGATCGCGACTCGGCGGTCCTGGCACGGCAGTTCGACGAGCGGGACCCGGGGGTGCTGAAGTTCATGGCCCAGTCGGTTGCGGGAGCGAAGAGGAACGGCCGCCATTCCGGCATTTGCGGGGAGGCTCCCGGCACGTACCCCGAGATCGCGGAGTTCCTGGTGCGGGAGGGGATCGACTCCATCTCGGTGAACCCGGACTCCGTGATGAAGGTGACGCTGCAGGCGGTGGAAGTGGAACGAAGATAGGGGAAGAACCACCCATCAGGACCGCCCGGGCCAGGACGGTCTGATCCTTATCCCTTTTGCAGCACGCAGATCTCGCCCCGCACAAGGAGTCAATAGCTACCCTGGACGGAGAAGCCGCCTATATGACAGAAGACAGGCTGCAACAGCGGACGGAGCCGATACGGATCTCGGCGCAGAGACGGCGGCCTTCGATACAGATCAGGATTCCGGTGCTCGCCTAGATGCCTGTACACTTCCATCACCGGGCGTTTCACATCTGCGGTGCATGCGATCCGAGCGGACGCTCCCGAGTCCGCAGATGCCACCTGCCGCTCCGGCACACCGGCACTTACCGCTTCGGAATCGCCATGCGGAGGCGATGGGCGGGCAGTTCGTCATCCAGGTGTCGGAGCACATCCCTCGCGGATCCGCCGTGGAAACCTTTTTAACTCCCCTGCAGGATTGACGTCTGTATGACTCCCGATCAGTCAGAAGCACAGCCGGCTGCCGCAGCCGCAAAGAGCGTGACCATCAGCCTGGTCGCCCGCGACATGGCATTCAGCATGGAGCGGATATCGGTTCCTGCCGGAGCCCGGGTCAGCATCGAGTTCGAGAACCGCGACGACGGCGTTCCCCACAACTTCGCCCTGTACGAGAACGAGTCCGCGGAAGATCCCATCTTCATCGGCGATATCGTGACCGGACCGGCGTCCATCACCTACGCCTTCCAGGCGCCGACCTCCAGCGGGGACTTCTTCTTCCGCTGCGATGTCCATCCCACCCTGATGCGGGGGCGGTTCGTCACGGAGTAGGGGCGGGTCGGGGATGGCCCGACACTCCTCCGTCCCGGGGATCCATTCCCGTGCGAGCGTTCGGCAGGCGGGCGGGAGGCGCTGCGATACGGCAGGTCAGAAATCCCCCTCCCCCCCGCAGGGCGCCAGCACGGCCCGGGGCTACAGCGGTGCCCACCCTGCCCGAGAGTGCAGCCGGTGCGGGACCCGGGTCGGTGGCCCCGGCAGCGTACGGAGGCACGGCCATGGCTTCCGCGCTCTCGTCTATTCCGCAGAATCAAGCCCCGCGGGGTTACGTCCGGCGTCATTCATGTGGAGAGAATGAGAGGATAGTAGTTCGGCATCCTTGCTGTAGAGCCCTATCGCACCAGAAGGTGGAGAGGGGTCCACCCCCTCCCGTGGAGGAGGGAGGGCCGCTCATCTTCATCGATGCCGTTGCGTGGATGCCGGATATCGGATCGGCATTCGGATACGATCCCGCTCGTTGTCCGAACTCTATGCCTGCTGCTCCCTGGAATAGGACATATCGCACCGGGTAAGGGGGACTGAGAGGAGGAGGGGCGACCCATCCCCCGCTGGTCACGATACGTGCACTCGAATCCACAGTTCAAGGTCCCGGTGTCGCGCGGGAGGGTGCCTTTCGACCCGATCACTCGAAAAGACGATCCCCGAACCCTATCGCTGGGGCTTATCCCGATGGTGAGGGCGAAGATGAAGGGCGCACACTCATCCCGAACCCCTCCAGTAGGGATTCCGTTAACAGAGATGGCCTCCGGTCGACATCTTCGTCGCAGGCCGGCGAATCCCTGGAGGCCTGTCGTCGATTCTGCTGATCCACTCCTGCAGTTCCGCCGGGGATCGACTGCGAGTGGGCTGGATAAAAAGCCGCAGCTGAAGCGCGGTCTGTAAACTCGGGGCAGAACGATCCTGTTCGGGAATGGCAGGGTGCAGCAATCGCCTGCATTTCCCCGTCGCGGAGCGTCTCCTCCCCACAGGCGGACGGTTCGGGAGTACGATGGGATCGTACGTGAAGGGCGCCGCTTCTCTGCTCGCGCCCCTACCTGCCGGGCCGTGCATCCGCCCCGCGGCGCGGGGCGTATTGGACGGCGCTCATCTCCTCGTTTATAGGGGTGTAGAACAGCATCTGGTCTTCATCCACCAGGCAGTACTGGCAGTCGCCCAGCCAGGCTTCCGTGGCAAGCTCGATGTCCATGGCGATACCATAGGGCTCACCGCATATCAACTTTCTCAGGTGCCGTTTTGGCCGTAAACACCACGGATTGTCAGGAAAAATAATTTATTGCAGTTTTCTGTTCGTCGGGGGGACCGCGTCGGGCGGCAATGGCGAAGGTTCAGCACGCGCCTCGATATGCAGGTTTCACGCCTGCACCATCGAAATTCAGATGGAGGAGACTCGATGGGCGTGATCGTCACCGCCCCGTCCCACAGCACCGGCAGGCCGTACCGATGTGCATCGAAGAGAGGCGGAGGCGGAGTGCCTCGACGGGCTGGAGCGGCACAGCAGCGGTGAGGCTGCCTCGGACCCGCGGCTCTTAATACGCGCCCGGCCGAGAGACTATACGGATGCACACACTGGCCGCCTTTGCCATCTCTCTCGCCTTTATCACCATCATCGGAATCCGCTACCGCATCATGCCTTTCATCAGCCTGATCGCCGCCTCCCTCCTCTACGGCCTGCTGGCCGGCATGGAACCCGAGACCGTGGTCGACGCGATCGTCCGGGGGCTCGGGAGCGTCTTCTCCCTGCTCGCCGTCGTGATCTTCTGCGGCTCGGTGATCGCCCAGGTGCTGCGGCAGGGCGGATACCTGGATCGCATCGTTGCGGATATCCAGCGGATCTCCCGGCGGCCGCTGCAGGCCTCCGCCGTCTCGGGGTATCTCCTCTCCGTCCCCCTGATGTGCAGCATCACCAGTTTCGTCATCCTGGCGCCGGTCGTCTCCCGCCTGCAGGGCGGGGAGGCGCCGTCGAGGCACGCCCTCTATCTGGCCGCCATCGGCGGGGTCGTCTCCTTCGCGCTCCTCTACCCGTCGCCCGTCGTCTTCAGCATCGTATCGATCCTCGGCATCCATGCCGAGTCCCCGTGGACGATCGACTGCCTCACCCTCCCTCTCTCGCTGGTCCTGCTCGCCGCGATCGTCGTCCTGTGGGGAGGGCGGCGGAAGAGCCCGCAGGGGGAGCCC
>JAXDAH010000197.1:0-5020 GCA_034679905.1 Methanomicrobiales archaeon
ACATTTACAGACTTGATTCTTGGATCGTATTAAAAAAGAGTTTAACATGATTGGAATCCGATGTGATCATGATCTGTCACATCTTTCGAACTCCTCTGCTAATCCTCATGAGTAAGGATAGGCCTACGATCAAAGGAGTGTTATCATTTCTGGGTGGAACGAGTACAATCGTGAAGTGCCTGCGGGGCAGGACGGAGTATTGATATTGGAATATCGCTTGGGAGCCCGAATTCCCATCAGTAGACGCAGCATTCATGCACCCAGAACAGAGAATGCATCGCTGTCTGCGATCTCTCTTGCCACATCCGGATCGATCTTGATTATCCCCCGAGTCTTTTCCACCATTCCCGTGATCTCGACTTTCTCCCCTTCCTCCGAATCCAGCTTCTCAAGGGGCTTCAATACATTATTTTCATACCTCGCTCGCTCATTCCGAATCACGTCCTGTCATTGGTATTATGGGAGATAAAAAATAACCTTTTGTATCTGCGAGGATTGGATGATCTAGAATACAGAAGCCGTCCACGGCAGATAGGGTCAGACATAAAGGAGCGGCATCCACAATCCATTTAACAAGATCCTGCGATTAGTGGGATAGGAGCAAATGATCAGGATTACCGACTCAATCTTTGAGGATGGGATTCTCAAACCCCTAGGGAAGGTTGACCTGGCGGAGGGGGCATGACGATATCCATCCGGGGGACTGAACTGGATAGATTCTATCGGGAGATACCGGGGTGTCAAAGGCAGATCTGGAAGACGCGAGATGTGAACTGTACGAGCCATGAAGATCTTCATCGATTCTAACGTGTTCGTCTTTTTACTGATATCTAGGAAACGTCGGTATACCGGGTAAGAACGATAGAGTCGTTGCTTTCGGTCCCCGAGATGCGGCCAGTTACTCCGGGGGCGGCCAGAGAACGAAGCGGATATCACGGGCAGGAGGCATCTAAGGGATCGCGTAGTATCCATAAGCGATTTAACAGGCTTCGACCAATAGAAAAGTTGGGACTGTGATGACTAAGGTAATTGATGTGATCTATAAAGAGGGAGCGTTCAGGCCCGTGGACGATCTGGAACTGGAAGAAGGCACGAGGGGAATCGTGGTTATCGATCGGGCGGGAGTTGCTGCGTACGCTAGGAGATTTTCCGGAATCGGCAAGTACAAAGGCAAACTGGACCAGAAGAAGCTCGATGACCTTGAGGTAGAGATGGTTGGATAGAAGATCATGGATATTCACGTACAGGTGGGTAATCGAGAGGGCAGCATGAATCCTGTCTGCGATATCCCGCTGTAGCCGTCCTCTGGAACAATAATAATAAATATAATTATTATAAACATAATTACTATGAGGTTTTACAACCGGGACCAGGAGCTCGGGCTCATGGACCGGCTCTACGCGGCCCGCCCCTCATTCCTTGTCGTCACCGGCAGGCGGAGAGTCGGGAAGACCGAGCTCATCCTGGAATTCATGCGGGGGAAGAAAGCCCTCTACTTTTTCGTGGACGCAAACAAGAGCATCGATACCCTCATGGACGAGTTCGGGCGGGATACGGCGTTAGCCCTGGAGCTGCCCGAATACATCCGCCTGGACTCCCCCGAAGCCCTGCTCGAATTCCTCTTCTCCCTCGACCAGCCGTGCATTGCAGTTTTCGATGAATTCCAGCGTTTCCAGAAGATCCACCCCTCCTTCATCACGCAGCTGCAGCGGTTCTGGGACCTGCGAGGCAGAGAGTCTCACCTCTTCCTCATCGTCTCCGGTTCATCGGTGGGGATGATCCGGAAGATCTTCCAGGAGGGTGACGCCCCCCTCTTCCGCCGTGCAGACAATATATTCACCCTTCGCCCCTTTGGACCCCGGGAGTGCCTCTCCATACTCGCCGACATCGGCGTGAAGGACCCAGCCGCACGGCTCGACCTCTACCTGCTCTTCGGCGGAATGATCTACTACTACACGTTCCTCGAGAAGTACGGATGCACCGATCTGGAGACCGCCCTCGATCGCCTCATCCTGAACGATCTCGCCCCCCTCCAGCGTGAGATGAGCGACGTGCTGATCGAGGAGTTCGGGCGGGAGCACGCGACCTACTACGAGATCCTCTCTGCCATCGCCGAAGGGAAGACATCGCAGAAGGAGATCGCTGATTTCACCCGCATCGTCCCGACCTCCCTGCCGCCGTACCTCAGAGATCTCATCGACCTCCTGGGAATTATCGAGTACAGGGTCCCGGTGACCGAACGGGGTCGGCCGTCGAAGATGGGGCGGTACTTCTTCTCCGACAATTTCTTCCGCTTCTTCGCCCGCTACATCTACCGCAACATGAGTCTTTACCAGAGCGGTCGCTACGATCTCCTGAGAGAGCGGATACTCCGCGAGTGGAGGGGATTCTCCGGCCAGGCGTTCGAGGATATGGTGCGGGTCCTCCTGACAAAGGATCTCCTGCCCCGGTTCGAGCATGCAGGCCTGTGGTGGAACCGCCGCGGGGACGAGATCGACCTCCTTGCCATCGGTCCATCCGGGTCCCTCGCCATCGAGATCAAGAACCAGGATCTCACTCTCGAAGAGGCCCGGACCATCCTGGCCCGGCTTGAGAAGAAGGTCCCGCTCGTGAAGGGCATCGGCGAACCGCTGAGCCTGGGGGTTGCGGCCCGCACAATAGATGGAAAGGCGGATCTGGCTGCTGAAGGCTACTACACCCGCGACCTCGCCGACCTTGGCATCGGGCCCGCCCTCGGCCTCAATCGAAGGTAATTTTTAAGGTTCTCTGTTCTGCAGAAAATGTTTTCCGGCAGTAACGCCCGGTCCACGGCCTTTTTGGTTACACTACATCCCGCCGGGAGATGGATCACGTGGCAACAAGAATCTCTACCGAGGAGTAGGCATGCGGTCCTATCATACGAAGGAGGAGGGAGTTGCACCCCCTCCGCACCCCCACCCCCGAGTGCGATAGCCTGGAGAGGATGGAGTACACGGGCTGGACCATTACCGTATTACCCTCTATCCCCATGTGGCGAGATTGGAGCTCTCCCCAGGAAAGACCTTCCCTGCCCCTTTTAAGAGATGATGCTCTGGTTCGATCGGGGGAAAATGGGCAGCATTCTTCTCCAGCTACCCGTCGCACCAGGAGGGTGGGATTGAAGGGGCAGTGCCTCCTCCGCGGGTATTTCCGTAAAACGGCTGCGGCGGCGCTGGCCGTATCTCGGAAAGAGACAACCTTATGAAGCTCTCTGTCCAAATAACAGCCTGATGAATATCAGCGTAGTCGTCCGGGAGGGGGAGGACGGGGGATACGTTGTCGAGGTCCCCTCCCTGCCGGGCTGCGTATCACAAGGACGGTCGAGGAGGCGTTGGAGAATAGCAAAGAAGCCATCGCACTCCACATTGAGACCGACGACAAGATCGTGATAGAACACGAACAGATCGACGGGATCACGGTTTGATCCGGCTTATTGTGGTTCCAGGGATAAAACGCAGAGATAATGAGTGCTGCAGATAACCGGCATCTGCCGGAATAACCAGGATGCGGTTCGATGCCGCAGCATCCACAATCCATTTAACAGGTTCCTATGAATAGTGTGGTGAGGATACATGGCTAGGACCATAGATGTCATCTATGAGGATGGAGTGTTCAAGCCGCTGAATCAGATCCGTCTGGAAGAGGGCACAAAAGGGAAAGTGGTGATCAGTGCCGAAACGGCGGTGAATGCAGCATTCGGGCTCTTAAAAGGGAAGGACACCCAGAAAGCTCTCCAGGAGCTGGAAGATGAATGGGGTCTTTATTGATTCAAACGTCTTTTTAAACATACTGGAAGGAGATGAACGAGTAAAGGAAGGAGTTCTGGCACTGCACTCTGATCAGAAGTTATATCGTAATTCTATCGTGTTCAGCGAAGTTGTTCATGTGTTCTTACGGCTCGCAACAGGAGAAAGGCCTCATGCCCTGCGGAAAACACCAGCTCTGATACGGGAACAGGGGCGTAACCTGGATCGAGTTATCGATCTCCTGGATATGGCGGAGAGCCTGCCGATAAACCGCGATATCGAGAAGGAAGCCTTCCTCATAATCGCCGACCTTGGGCTACTTCCAAATGACGCCCTCATTGCAGCTACCTGTAAGTATCATGGCATCAGCAGGATCGCCACGTTTAATGCCGACTTTGAGCGGGTTGGCTTTTTAGAGATTGTGAATGTGCGATCCTGAATGTCTGATCAGGATTTTCACCGATAGGTATCCTTCTAGAAATTTTGGGTTAGCTGGGATGACTATTTTGGCCGCTCGCCGCCTGACGATCACATTTAAATAGGGCCTGCCGCGTAGTGAGCCCGGTATGCTCCATCCTCCCCTGGAGACCGCCCTGCTGCGCGGGGATCGACCTGCGATCTCCGTCGTGATCCCGGCCCGGAACGAAGCAGAGTCGATCGAGGGCTGCCTGCGGTCCATCGACCGCCAGGCCTTGGAGCGGGAGGCGTTCGAGATCGTCGTCGTCGACGGGAACTCCGCGGACGATACCGTGGCGTTCGCGGAGCGGTACGCCGATACCGTCTTTGTCCAGCGGCGGAGCGGGATCGGCGGGGCCCGCCGGGACGGGGCGGAGGCGGCCAGAGGCGACGTGCTGGTCTTCACCGATGCAGACTCCTCTTTTGAGCCCGCCTGGCTGCCGGCGATCGCGGAGAACCTGGTCCTGCAGGGCTACGACGTCAGCACGGGCCCCATCCTCTTCCGGGAGGGGACCTGGCGGTCCGATCTGCTCCAGCTCTGGCGGAAGGTCTACACCCTGATGAACTTCTTCAACTACTACCGCCTGATCGGCCCCAACATCGCCATCACCCGCCCCGCCTACGACCGCATCCATGGCCACGCGGACATCTCGATCCTGGAGGACTACGACCTCTCGATCCGCCTGCGGCGGGAGCGGAACCTCCAGTTCAGCTACGATCCCCGCCAGGTGGTCTACACCTCCGCCCGCCGCATCTGCAACCTGCTGGGCTACGTGCTGCTCTTCCTCTACGGCCAGTAC
>JAXDAH010000198.1:0-7813 GCA_034679905.1 Methanomicrobiales archaeon
TTGTCGTGGGGGGGGGGGGGGGGGGGGGGGGGGTGCTGCGCCCCCCTCCCCCTGTCTCCCCACCCCGCCAGTACGATACTCTCGGAGGGGCGGATAGTTTTCATTCCCCACTTCCGGCCTGGCAGCCAGTCGCCTCTCCGTCCAGCGATAACAATATCCTTCCAGCGGATATGGCGAATGGGAACAACGGCCTCTCAACCCATGGGACAATAGATCGTCCAGGAACGAGTTCCTGTCCGTGTCTCTGCTCGGAATCCACCTATCACCGACGGCGCGGCCGTCCGAAGATCCGTTATGCGGGAAAAATGCTGCGATCTATCTCGGTGCTGGTGAGACATTTTCAAAGGTACTTCATAGTGTATGGGGGTTATCGCCTGGAGATGTCTTTCTCAATGCATCCAGGTACTGAGCGACTGTTCGGTATCCCCTGTTCCGTGCGAGAGTGCGGATTGCGGGCCAGATGCCGCTGCCGTACTGCATCGCCTTCTTCTCGTACCGGGCGACGTCGGCGGGCAGATGCCGCTCCGCCACAATCCGAAGGGGAATCTTGCGGACGCCGTTCGAGACCTTCCCTTCAGCGGGGATCGCACGGACGGCCCGCACCACCCGCACGTCCATGTAGGGCAGCGAGAAGCAGACGCGGTGCAGACGGGCGACGGCCTGATCGCGTGCCACCTGCTCCTGCAGGGCCCAAAAGTCCCTCTCCAGGTCCGCCTCCAGATCGCCCGATCGCAGGTCGCGCGCGTAGCCGCCGAAGAGCTCGTCGGCTCCCTGACCGCTCAGCACCCGACGGTAGCCCTGCTCGGCCGCATGCTGCGCAACGACGTAGAGCGTGGCGGCGATGGAGGCGGTGAGCGGATTTGACGAGGGTATCTCCCGCACCACCGCCTGCAGCGCTGTCTCCACGTCGGAGTGCGCCACAGCGACCGGAGTATGGTGTAGCCCGAGCTGCCCTGCGACGATCTCCGCCCTCCGCAGGTCGTGCGAGTCCCGGATGCCCACGGTGACGCACTCCAGCCCGGCGAGGCGGGCGATCAGGCTCGAGTCCAGGCCTCCCGAGAAGGCGACGATCCCCTCGCCGCTCCGCAGACCGACGGCCGTGAGAATGGCCGTCTCGAGATCGAGGGACTCTGTTGGCGGATCCACGGCCCCCTTCACCTGTCCGTCGCACACGATGGAGCCCGGGGGGATATCGGCAGGAACGATCCCGAAGCGATCCCGCGCCCGGCAGTTCGCGTGGATGAGGTAAAACTCGCCGCCGAACCTGCGGATGCTCTCCGGCCGGGAAGCGACTGCCTCCTCGACCTCGGAGCGGGTCAGAATCCGTCCGCCGACCTCGATCCAGCCTACGAGCCGCATAGGGGTGCGAGCTTCTCGATCACCCGATCCACCTGCCGGACGGCGGTCCCTTTATACTGGGCGGGATCCAGCAGGAGCGCGATCTCCTTCCGGTCCATATACCGGAGGAGATCGCGATCGGCGGCAAGGATATCCGCAAGCCCCCGCCCCTCTTCCAGAGCCCGCATGCTGGCGACCCGGAGCCGCTCGTGGGCCTCCTGGCGGCCCATGCCCCGGTCGGCCAGACGAATCATGACCGCTTCTGCCATGTTGACCCCCTGGAGTAGGGCGAGGTTCCGTTCGATATTTGCATGGTTCAGGCGCAGCTCCCGCAGCACGGACTCCATCACCCGTAGGATATGGTCCGTCAGGATCGTGGCCTCGGGGAAGATCACCCGCTCGGCGGAAGAGTTGGTCAGATCCCGCTCGTCCCAGAGGGTGTTGTTCAGGAGGGCCGGTTCCACGGCAGAGCGGACGATGCGGGCGAGGCCGCCTACCTGCTCGCTCTTGATGGGATTTCTTTTATGGGGCATGGTGCTGGAGCCCACCTGCTGTGCTCCGAACGGCTCCTCGACCTCCCCGATCTCCGTGCGCTGGAGGGTTCTCACCTCGATCCCGATCTTGTCGAGCGTGGTGGCAACGTTGGCGAGGAACATGAAGTACTCCGCGTAGCGATCCCGCTGGACCAACTGGTTGGATACGTCGACGGGGGAGAGCCCGAGGATCTCCATCATCCTCTGCTGAACCTCGATCCCGCTCTCCCCCAGCGCCGCCTGGGTCCCCACGGCCCCGGTCAACTGTCCCACCTCCACACGTGGACGCATCTCCCGGAGCCTATCGATGTGCCGCCCGATCTCGCTCGCCCAGATGGCAAACCGCAGCCCGTATGTGGTCGGCACCCCGATCTGGCCGTGAGTTCGGGCGGCGGCAACGAGCGTCCGCGTCTCCCGGCTCCGTGCCAGCAGGACGGAGAGAAGGCTGCAGAGCCGCTCCTCGATCAGGGCGAGGGATGCTTTGATCTGGAGACCCGTGGCGGTGTCGAGCATATCGTTGGACGTGGCGCCGTAGTGGACCCACTGCCCGGCGTCCCCGCACACCTCGGCCACGGCCTTTACTACGGCCATCATGTCGTGGTGGATCTCGCTTTCGATCGCCTTGGCCCGCTCCAGGGAGGCAGCAGGGGAGCACGCTTCGATTGCACGTGCCGCCTCGGGCGGAACGAGGCCGAATGCGGCCTCCGCCCGGGCCAGCGCGACTTCAGCCTGCACGATGCAGCGAAAGCGGTTATCCTCGCTCCAGACCGCACGCATCTCCGGCGACCCGTACCGGAACTCTATCGGATGGATTGCCATGGTTGGATAACATGTTGGCGGCCGGGTATAAAAAGAGGGTCGGAGCAACCCCGAACGGTGGGGGCAGTTTTACCAGCATGGAATGCCTCCTGCTCCTCGGGACGGAGTGGCCGTACGATGGCCTGACGCCTGCCTTACGGTATCATTCTCTAGCCCGATCCCGAGGTGACGTTCGATGCCGGGGGTTCCGTTCCGATACTATGGACTCGCGAGAACAGGTATGATTGCACGAATGTCCGCCTCTGGATGTAGATACTGTTGCGATATCAAGCCTGTCTGCTACCGCATGAGGAGCAGTTTGGCGCTTCACGACAATCATAACTGATGCAGATCCCCTTCGTCGCCGCACGGGGAGGAGCAAGTACGACGCAAACGGATCGCTTGGAGTGTGTAGTTTGAGAGTACTCATGTAAAGCTATCGTGATGGTAAAAAAGGTGCACTCCCTCTACCCCAGAATCCCATCCCCTGAAGAGCGAGAGCTCCTGCTCCAGAATAGAGAAGAGACCGCCGGCGATACCAGGATTGGTGGAGGGTCGGGACTGGTAGCCGGATTGTGTTTCAATCCGCCTTCTCCGTCTGCTCCAGCCGCACCCGGTGGCTGCCCGTTATCGTCATGGTCTCGCTGGCGATCTCCAGGGAATCGGACTGCTCCACGGCCTCCAGTATGCGGCGGCTCAGGTGGTCGCGGATCATACGCCTCTCCCGAACGCGGGTCACATAGCGTAGGGAGAATGCAACCCAGTTGTCCGTCAGTGCAATGAATATCCGGGGCTCGATCACCTTTCTGGGAAAGTAATACTTCTCGCCGGTCTTCTCGATCTCTCCTTTCGCATACGCAACGGTCGGAGCGGTCTCTGTATCCAGGATCTCCGCAAACACCGAGATCGCCTCCTTCCAATCGCTCTCGTATGTGATCGGGACGGAGATCTCGTCCCAGATAAAGTTGTAGTCCTTGGTATAGTTGTATACCGTGTTCGAGATCGCATAACCGTTCGGGATCAGCGTGATCCGTCCTGTCGGCAGGTCGCCGCCCACCCATCCTCCGGTCTCCATCAGCGTCGTATTGAAGATCCCGATGTCGATGACATCTCCGAACACCTGGTTGATCTCGATCCGATCGCCAACGGTATACAGGCCGGTGAGAATGATGAGGACGCTTCCAGCGAAGTTCCGGATGACATCCTGAAGGGCGATGGCAATACCCGCGGCGACAATCCCGTACGATACCAGCAATGCCTGGGTATTTCTCACCCATATGGCGAAGATTGTGATAAAGATCAGGAAATAAAAGAGGACCGAGGTGCCTTTCCGGAAAGAGTACCGCGTCTTGGGATCCTGGATCTGGGAGAAGGACAGGTTTTCCAGCAGGACCCGGATGACGAGGTAGATGATGGAGATGCCAGCGAAAGTGAGAACCAGATTTCCTAACCAGAAGCTCGGATAGTCCTGATTGATGAACCAGAGGATGACCGTGACGGTGACCAGCCCAACCCAGCGCAGCGCATCTTTGGCGATGGACCGCATGCGCTCTCACCGCATCCGGGCCCGTATTCCCGGTTCTGCTACAGGCTTCACGTTCGGGCTCCAAAGGATCCTTCCGCCAAATATTCGTCACGGATCCCGGGGAGGGGGTGTATTCCATCCCCATATTAAAACCTCCCTCTCCCGCATCTCTCCCTGTCGGGCAATACTAAAAAGCATCTTCAGAACACATTCATAAACGATGAGTTCTCTTGAGGACTGGTTCCCCTACCCCAGCTTTCGGCCGTACCAGCGCCAGATGCTGGAGACGGTGGCAGAAACGGCCAGGACCGGGGGCATCACCCTCATCGATGCACCGACCGGCAGCGGCAAGTCGAGCGTTGTATCCGCGCTGCTCTCCGAGAGCCGGGGACGACCGGTCTTTGTCGCCGTTCGGACGGTGAGCCAGCTGAGCACGTTCATCCGAGAGCTTCAGCTCATCCGTCATAAGCGAAAGATCCGTTTCGCCTACCTGATCGGGAAGTCGAGCATGTGCCCGCTCGGGGGAGAGGGGGACGTCTACCGGCGCTGCGAGGGCGTTAAGGCCTACTCCACCTCGCTGATGACCGAGCGGGCGAAGAAGGGCTCTCTCACGCCGTCCAAAGATATCTTAATCAAGCAGCAGATCCGCAAATCCTCCCGTGATCATCCCCTCATCTGCCCCTATTTCGTGCACAGCCGCATATTCGTCAACCAGGAGGATGCCGGGCTCCGCATGATTCCGTCCCCCTCGCTGCGGACGCGGGCGGAGAAGGTGAGCACGGAGACGGTCTGGCCGGAGCGGCTCGCGGAGGTGTGCGGAGAGATCTGCCCCTACGAGACGATGCTCCATGCCGCACGGGGTGCCGACGTGGTGCTCTTCAACTTCCATCATCTCCTGAACGACGCCATCCGCGAGCAGCTCTACTCGGCGCTGAACGTCGAGGCATCCAAGGTGCTGCTGCTGATCGACGAGGCGCACAACTGCGGCGATGCTGTGCAGGACATCGAGAGCGTGGCGCTCGAAGAGAGTCTTGTCGATCAGGCCTCCCACGAACTCGCCCAGCTGCGCCGGAACCGAGGGGATGTCGAGGCGGCAGAACAGGTACTCCCCCCGATCCGGCAGTTCATGGAGATCCTGAAGGATTCCCGTGAGGCCGAGGATTGGTTCGATCCGGCGATCTTCACCCGGATGGTGATCAAGGAGACGCTCTACCCGAACCTGGAGGGCGTGGTGGACGACCTCCTGGAGATCAGCGAGGCGATTCAGGAGAAGAACCGCAAGAGCGGAACGTTTCGGGAGAGTGCGGTCGAGCGGTTGACCGAGTTCCTCTACAAGGTCTATCTCTCTCTCCAGAATCCCGCGTTCCTGACCGTATACAGAAAGGGCGAGAGCGGCATCACCCTGGAGGTGCGCAGCATCGACCCCGGCAGCACGCTGGAGACGATCGGGGAGTCGCATGCCGCCTGTATCCTGATCAGCGGCACGCTCTCACCCGTAGAGAGCTATAAGCGCTACTACTTCGGAAGCAGAATGGCAACGACCCTCTCCCTGCCGAATGCGTTTCCGGCCGAGAACCGGCTCATCCTCTGCGCCAGCGACATCACATCCGCATTCAGCATGCGGCGCAACAATGACAACCTGGATCGCATCCAGCGCTACATCGAGACATTCGCCCGCGAGGACGGGAACCGCGCCGTCTACTTCCCCTCCTACCAGATCCTGGATACGTTCGCCGAGCGGTGCATGCCGGGGCTGCAGAAGAGGACTATCTTCGTGGAGCCGCGGGACACTGCGCAGGCGAGCGCCGCCTTAAAGACCTTCCTCTCCCTGCCGGCGCAGGGGAAGTCCGGTGTGTTGTTTGCCGTCTGCGGGGGGAAGTGGAGCGAAGGGCTGGACTATCGGGGCGAGATGCTCAGCGGTGCGATGGTCGTGGGACTGCCGCTCGCCCCCTACAACCGGGTGCGGAGGACCGTCATCGACTACTTCCGGAACAAGTTCGGCGAGGAGGGGGAGTTCATCTGCTATACGCTGCCGGCGATCAACCGTGCCCTGCAGGCCCTGGGGCGCGTGCTGCGCACGCCGGAGGATCGGGGCGTCCTGGTGCTCGGGGAGAAGCGGTTCCTGGAAGCGAAGGTCCGTTCGGCGCTCCCGCCCTGGATGCAGGAGGAGCTGCGGGAGTGCAGCGTGAACACCTTCCCGGGGGTGATCCGGGCATGGAGATCCTGACCGGCTCCATCCGTTTCGGACTGTGGTTCGTCCAGGTGTCCTGGCAGGGCGAGACCGTGTACCGGATCGCCTTCGCAAAGAGCGCCACGCCCGGCCCGACCCCTCTCGTCCTCCGCCAGTATCTGAGCGGCCAGAAGACCGATCCCACCGTCCTCTCGACACCGGCGATGGAGGAGGGATCTCCCTACGCAGCGGTCTATCAGGCTGTCAAGGAGATACCGTACGGCTGCACCGCGACCTACGGCGAGATCGCGCGTCTCTCTGGGACATTCCCGCGCGTGGTCGGTCTGGCGCTGGCGAGGAACCCGACGCCCCTCGTCGTCCCCTGCCACCGCGTCGTGGGTGCCCGGGGCGTGGGGGGATTCACGCCGGATATCGCGATCAAGGAGGCGCTGCTCTCCATGGAGAAGCGGGCATCGGGTCAATCGGCCCTGCAAACGGGATCCATTTAATGGGATCGCGTCTCAGTGATACGCATGAAGGTTCTGGTGCTCGGTGCCGGCGCCGTGGGGCTGACGGTGGCGGCGATGCTCTCGAGGGTCTGCGATGTGCATGCCGTCTGCCGCGAGAAGCACGCCGCTCTGATCCAGAACGAAGGCTTTCGGATGACGGGTATATGGGGTGAGGGGAGGTTCACCTTCAGCTGCAGCGAGTCGGTGCCGGAAGGGGCGGAGTTCGATTATGTCATCGTCACGGCCAAGTCGATCGATACCACCGCCATCTGCGAGGAGTTCAAAGAGGTGCTCGCAAAAAGCGAGGTGGCGAGCCTCCAGAACGGAATCGGGAACGAGGAGATCATCGCGCAGTACACCCGGCGCGTCATCGGGGGGACGATCATCACTGGATTCGAATGGCGCGGCACGGCGGAGGTGCGGGTGACCGTGGAGGCGGGGCCGATACGGCTGGGGAGGTTTCCCGACGGCCTGGACCCCGCCGTGCTCACCCTTGTGGATCTGTTCCGGCAGGGCGGCATGCGGGCGGAGGGGAGCGGACATATCCGCGCGGACCTCTGGTCGAAGACGCTCTATAACTGCGCCCTAAATCCGCTCGGCGCGATCGTGGAGGTCCCGTATGGCGAGCTGGCGCATCCTGCTGCGTGGCGTATCGTCGAGGGCATCGTCCGCGAGGCCTTCGAGGTGGTGCATGCCGAGGGCGTGCAGCTTCCCTGGAGCGATACCGATGCCTACCTCCACTATCTCCGCACCTACCAGCTGCCGGCCACGGCGTCGCACCACTCCTCCATGCTGCAGGACATCCAGCGGGGCAGGAGGACCGAGATCGAATTCCTGAACGGAGCGGTGGCAGCCCGGGCCCTGGAACGGAAGATAGATGCACCCGTGAATGCCGTTATTGCAGACCTGATACGGTTCAAAGAGACAGTCAGCGCCCGCG